>NZ_PPQR01000021.1 GCF_002902085.1 Staphylococcus simiae | reverse complement strand
TTACATCAATGACGATAAAATATGTCGATACGGCAGGTACAGATCAAACCATAAGTGCAACAAAAGCAAATAATATATGGTCACTCAATCCACCAGTTCAAGGTATTTCTATTGACAGTCAAACTGGAGTTGTTGATGTAGACCATACAGCTGTCCAACCACATAGCGAAGTAATAGCAACAGCCGTAAAAGGCAACAGTGATAGTAGTAGTGAAACGCAAGTTACTATGCCAATTAAAGAAGGTACACCAGCAGCACCAACTGTAACAGCAGATGAAGCAACGGCAAGCGTAGTAGTTACCCCACAAGGTGATACAAGTGCAATGACAATTGAATATACCGATACGACAGGTGCAGATCAGTCAATAACAGCGACAAATGTCAATAATCTATGGTCACTTAAATCAACAGTACCGGGAATTTCAATTAACAATCAAACAGGTGTCGTTACCGTAGACCATACTGCAGTTCAACCACATAGTGACATCATAGCAACAGCCGTAAAAGGCAATAGTGATGTTAGTGAAGAACATACAGTTCAGATGCCAATTAAAGAAGCGACCCCAACAGCACCCATTGTAGCAGCAGATGAAGCAACGGCAAGCGTAGTAGTTACCCCACAAGGTGATACAGGTGCAATGACAATTGAATATACCGATACGACAGGTGCAGATCAATCCATAACAGCAACAAAAGTGAATAATGTGTGGTCTTTCAATCCATCAGTTCAAGGTATAACTATCAACAATCAAACAGGTGTCGTTACCATAGACCATACAGCCGTCCAACCACATAGCGAAGTGACAGCAACAGCCGTAAAAGGCAATAGTGATGTTAGTGAAGAACATACAGTTCAGATGCCAATTAAAGAAACAACACCAGCAGCACCAACTGTAACAGCAGATGAAGCAACAGCAAGTGTCACGATTACCCCACAAGGTGATACAACATCGATGACGATAAAATATGTCGATACGACTGGAGCAGGTCAAACCATCACAGCAACAAAAGTGAATAATATGTGGTCTTTAAATCCATCAGTAGCAGGAATTTCAATTAACAATCAAACAGGTGTTGTTACTGTAGACCATACTGCAGTGCAGCTAAACAGTGCAGTCAATGTCTTTGCTGTCAATAAAAACAGTAATCCTAGTCAAACAGCTAGTATGACTATGAATGATAAAATGCCTACACCTCAAACAGCGGCAATTATCGAAGAAGATACAGACCAACATATCACAATGGTACGTCCACCAGAAAATGTGAATCAATTAATGATTGAAATTGACAATACTGATGCTTCTACATTTACCATTAATGCTGTAAAACAACAAAATGAATGGCAATTAGTGAATAATCAATATCCATCAGTTCATATTAATCCTAAGACTGGTGAAGTAACAATACCAGGTGACATCGCTCAATTTGAGGGAACGATTACAGCTACTGTAAAAAATGGTAATAGTGATGGAAAAAGTGTGACTCAAACATTAGCATCTGAAAAATTTGATGATGAAACATTACCTATACTTCATGTAACAGTATGGGTAGATACAGAAGGTAATATATTAAAAGACCCTGTTGAAGATGACAAAAACCCTGAAGAAGCTAAAGAAGTGGGAAGCTTTAAAGGTTATCAATATATAGGTATGGAAATGAAAGATGGTATTACACGTTATATCTTTAAAAAATTAAATTCGGTACCTCAAAATAATGTTAACCAAGCTGCAAATCCTAACAATAATCAAGAAAATCATCATACGTCTATAATAAATCAAAATAATGAAAATCATTCATTGCAAGCTAATAACCAAAGTAATGATACGGGGAATAATCAACAAACACCTACGATACAAAATAATGAGCATAATAATAGTCAAGATTTATCAAGCTCAAACGTTAATAATACAAATCATAACAATAAAGCACCGGAAGATTCGTCACAACAAGACAATCATTCAGGTGTCATTTCCAAAGATAATAATTCAGTACATGGTTCAGATTTAACACATGCACCTAATAACACTGGAACAACTAGTTCAACTGGACATAATGAACCGTTGATTTCGACTAGTCAACCTGAAGACGGTATTAATGCTATACAACAAGATCTACCTGTGCTTCATGTAACAGTTTGGATGGATACAAAAGGTCAAATATTAAAAGACCCTATTGAAGATGACAAATATCCAAAATCAGCAAGACAAGCTGGTGAAATTCCAGGATATCGTTTCCTTGAAACAAAAGTTAAAGATGGCATTACAATACACATTTTTGAAAAACTATCAAAAAATCGAAGACGAAGTCAAAGTAAGACACAACTTTCAACAGACAAAGAAACACTAACAAATATAATAAACCAACCGATAACAAAGGTAAAAAAAGAGGAAGAAGTATTAACTGTTAGTCATAACAACAGTGAACAAGTAACTAAGAAAGAAGATAAGAAAAATTTACCACAAGCGGGACAAGTAAATGACGACAATCATAGTTTAATGTACGCCTTAATGTCATTACTTGGATTATCATTAATTTTTAGACGTAAACATAAAGAACGTCAATAAATAAAATAACAAACAATATGAGTTAATTAAAAAAATTAACAATAAGCTTCATTAAGTTTATGTAATAATAAAACTTAATATAACGCCAATAAGCAGCAGTAAGATGATTATTAAAAAGACATCTTACTGTTGTTTTTTAATTTTATAACAGTAGTATATGTTAGATTTTCCAATCCTATAAAATTAACATTACTGTGACAAGAACATCTAAACATAGACGCTACAAATAATAAAATTTTTGTCAAAGTAATTAAAAAGAGTTAAAGGCAACAAGCATTTGTTTACCTTTAACTCTCATAAAAATATATCATGTTATGCTTTTAAATCATCAATCGCTTTGGCAATTGAATCAAAAACATGTGGAATATCTTCTTTTTCTACACAACTAAATGCAATACGAATATCAGTAGCATTTAAAGCAATAACACCAATTGAATAATGTTCGATTAAATGTTTACGCAAGTCTTCTGGATCAACACCAAGTACTTTAATAGCCATAAAGTAACCTGAATTAAAGTCATAAGCTTGCCAATATTTATTATATTTGGCATTATAAACAACTTCTTTTGTAACGTCATAGCGTTGTTGAAGTGTTTCGATATTTTTTGCAATTTCTTTATCAAATTGTTCATGATGTTTCAACACATGTTTGACGGCACTTTGAGTTGGCAGTGGTCCACTAGAAATATTACTACGAATTAAACCTTTCACTTTAGCTTCTAAGACATCTTTTGTTGTTTGATCAGATGTACCAAATGTCATAAATCCAACACGGAAGCCCCAAGCAAAGAACTCTTTAGTCGCACCATCTAAACGAACAGGTAAGATATTTTGTGAGTTTAGTTGTGTTAATGCTGTGAATAATGATTGTCTGTAAACATCTTCATAAAATAGACCATAATAGGCATCGTCAACCACAGCAATGACTTTGGTACCATTATCTGCAAGTGTTTTAATAGCTGTAACAATTGTTTCAACTTCATTAGCAGTTGGTGTGTAGCCAGTCGGATTGTTTGGATAATTTAACAACATAATGACTTTGTCTTTATTGTAATGTTCTAATGTTTCTACTAATGCACTCGTTGTGTAATGACCTTGCTCATCAAAAATAGGATATGTGTCGATTTGTGCACCGTTACGTGTGTCAAATACTAATTTATAATTGCCCCAATTATGTTCAGGTAATAAAATTGTATCATTTGAGTCTACAAATAAGTCTCCAACTAAAGATAAACCATGTGTTAAGGCATTTGTAACGATAGGACGTGTAATGTGCTCTTTAGTTAACTCTGGATTATCTTTCAACATTTTTTGTTGCCATAAATCTCTAAGTTCTTCTACACCTTGAGGAGGTGCATAAGGGAATATTTCATCCGGTGTTAAATCATTAAACATATTATCTAATGAAGGAGCGAACATTTTACCATCTTTATTCGTCGCCATACCAATAGTAGCATTAAATTTTGTACTTTTAGCTTCTGCTGATTGGGACAAAATACCTTTTGGATAAAACATATTGCGTCCTAAATTAGATAGCATAGCTAAGACTTGAGGATTGGATTGTTCAAGTTGTTGGTTTAAATTTTGGGCTAATGGATTCATTATTGACTAACCTCTCTTTTAAAAATTGACTTCAAATATATATTATCTTCAATTATAACAAAGATAAAGTGAAGTTGTGGCTTCTACCGACAAATTTAAAATTTGTAATTAAAATACGAACGTGTGTTCGTATTTTGTGTTAGAATATGTATAGAAACTTTTTAAAGTTTATTTTGATATTGTAATATAGGAGGTCATAAAATGGAATGGTGGCAAGAAGGATTAATGACATTGATTACTGGATCTCTTTTAATTGTGTTAAGGATTTGGTTAGAAAGCAAATGGAAAAATAAAAAATAGTTTAAAGCAATCAGTAACTATCATCTTAAATATTAAGGGTACAGTTCATTTAAAATTGAGTATATTAATTAATAAATGTTAAGCAACAACTTATCAAAGTGATGTTATAGAAGAACTCAACATGTAATCGTAAGTTTGTTATAATGGGAGACGTTGAGGTGAAATAAATGAAGCATTTAACAAAAATATTTGTAATTATTGCTATCATATTATTTGTTGTTGGTTATTATTTACAATCAACGCATAGTGAAGAACAAGGTATAAAGCTTTTACTAGCAGCAATTATGTTTATGATTTGTGCGTTTATTAGTAGACATAATGATCGACGTAAGAATAATAAGAAATAGCTAACTGCCTAACAATAACTTATGTGATAATCAAGAACTTATTCACATATAGATCATTGTTAGTGCAGTTTTTTATTAACAATTTTATTATCACAGCTAAGTTAGGATATGCTGAAGAGCATGTATTTAATAGGATTCTATATATAATCAGATACACATGACAGTAACTGTCTAATGAAAAAATGCTGGTGAATCAATGTTTTATCACTCTAATCACTATTACTAAAGTGGGTATGATACCTTATCAAAAAGTCATATGCAGATTTTATATTAATGTGCTAGAAGAATATCTACGCAATCATTGCTTTGATATATTTATGTCGGTTCCAATTTCATTAGCAATACAAACACATTTGTATTCTAAATAAGTCAATATTATTATTGGAAGAATTTTGACTCATTGGTAGGTTTATAGTTTACAAAACTGTATATAGTGTATATAGTGTGTATATACAGTTCTGGAAGGGGACATTCATGAAAATAATTTTGAAAAATAATAGTGACTCTCCAATATATGAACAAATCAAACAACAGATTAAAGAAAATATTCTTAAAGGATATGTTCAACCAGGAGAACACTTAGCATCAATGAGGGAATTAGCGAAAGATTTGAAAGTTAGTTTAATTACGACTAAAAGAGCATATGAAGATTTAGAAAAAGATGGCTTTGTAACAACAATTAGAGGTAAAGGGACTTTTGTGAAAGAACAAGATAGCGCTATCTTTAAAGAAAAGCAATTTTTTACAATTGAAAATTTAACTAAAGATTTAGTTAAAGAAGCTAAAACGATTGGTATGTCATTAGAAGAATTACAAGATATTTTAGCTCTTATATATGAGGAGGAATTATCTTGAATGCGATTGAATTAAATGGAGTAACATTCGAACAAGGTGGATTACAGCTTAATGATATCACCTTTCAAGTTCCTGAAGGCTATGTAACTGGATTTATCGGAACAAATGGTGCCGGAAAGACTACTATCATTCGTTTAATTATGGATTTATATAGTCCTCAGTCTGGTACTATTACACTGTGGCAACAACGTATGCAAGAAGATACAGTGGGTATTAAAGATAGAATTGGTTTTGTTTATTCTGAGAGCTATTTTAATGAAAATTGGTCAGTGAAAAAATTAGAAAAAATCATCTCACCATTTTATAGCAGGTGGGATCATGACAAATTTCTGCAATTACTACAGCAATTTAATATAGTACCTGAGAAAAAGATTAAAACATTATCAACTGGTATGAAAATGAAATTGTCATTAACCATAGCATTATCACATCACGCAGATTTATTTATATTTGATGAACCAACGTCAGGATTAGATCCGGTTGTTAGAAATGAAGTACTTGAAATGATTCAGCAAGAATTAATCAATAGTAATAAAACTGTATTTATGTCGACACATATTATTTCAGATTTAGAAATGATTGCTGATTATATTGTTTATCTCAGTGATGGACAAATCAAATTGCATGGGTCAACTAATGATATTTTACAACGTTATCAAATCATTCACGGTTCAATATTGGATTTAGATGATGAATTAGCATCATTGTTACTATATAAAGATGAACGTGCAACAGGTTTTACCGCATTAACAGAACATGGACAAATATTTAAAGAAATTTTAGGCAATAAAGTTGAAATTGAAAGACCAACAATCGAAAAGTTAATGGTTTATTTGGAAAATGGCAAAGACAATAGTCATAAGCAAAGTGGAGGTTTTAAACAATGAAAAACCTGATTATGAGAAATTTGAAATTGCGCCAATTGACACTTATTACATATGCTATTGCATTACTGTTTTATCCAATTTACGCCTCTTTTGCCAAAGACTCCATAACTTATTATATTTTTGGGTCATTAGCATTTATATTAGTTTTTATTATTTTTATACTTGATTCTGGTCATTTATTTAGAGTGCATAAACGCTTAGGTGGTAACAATTCCTATTTGATATTTGGTAGTTTGCCTGTGTCTAAAAAGGACTTATTAAACTCAAATTATATTACTTGTATCATTTTCACCTTTTTAGGTGCCTTAGTTCTATACTTATACGATGATAATTCAATGTCATTGGGTGTTAATGATATTTACTTTCCTACATTCTTCAATTTTATTGTAGCTAACTTTTTATCATTACCTGTTGCTTTTAGTAAAATGACTGAATTACGTAGAAGTTATATATCATATATATTTTATATTATTACTATTGCTTGGTTGTTACCGTTGTTTATTGCAATTGTGATAAATTTTGTCGATTATTTTATTTTTAATAGTTTCACTTTACCAAAGTACTATGTCTACATATTAAATTATGGTCTCATTGCCATAAGTATTGTAGCATTAATGATTAATTACTTTATTCAATATAGAAAAATAACGCGTCAATCAATTTAAAGGAGGACTTTGATGAAATTAGAAAATATTACTAAACAATATGGTACACAAAAAGTATTAGATGATATTAATTTTGATTTTGGAACAAGTCAAATTGTCGGATTAATTGGTAAAAATGGTGTTGGTAAAACAACATTAATGAAAGTCATGAATGGCAATATTATAAATTTTAAAGGGAAAGTAGCATTAAATCATAAAGATAATGTTGGCTTTTTAATTGAACATCCCAAATTATATGATAATAAATCAGGGTTATATAACTTGAAATTATTTGCTCAAGTCTTAGGGCAAGGTTTTGATAAAGCATATACTGATAAAATTATCGATGCATTTGGTATGAGACCCTATGTGAAGAAAAAAGTTAAGAAATATTCTATGGGAATGAAACAGAAGTTAGCGATTGCAGTGTCTTTAATGAATAAACCTAAATATTTAATATTGGATGAACCTACAAATGGTATGGATCCAGATGGTTCAATCGATGTATTAACAACTATACAAAGTTTAGTACAAGAATTAGGCATGAAAATTCTTATTTCAAGTCATAAACTAGAAGACATTGAGTTGATTTGTGATAGAGCAATCTTCCTAAGAGATGGTAACTTTGTACAAGATATTAATATGAAAGATGGTGGACCTCAAGAAGTGACACTAATAACAGTTAACCACGCTCAGTTTGATCAAGCTATTGAGGCACTATCAGTACAATTTGATATTAAACAATCTGAAAAAGCAGATGGCCATATCATGATTAAATCTCAAAAAAATTATGAGCAATTATTAAAAGTGTTAGCTAAGGAAAACATCTACCCACAATATATTGAAACACGTAAGAGTTCATTACGTGATACGTACTTCAATATTAATCAAAGAGGTGATAACTAATGAATATATTCCAACTCGTAAAATTTGATTTTTATAGTATTTTAAAAAGTCCATTAACATATATATCACTTATTGTGGTTGCTGGTTTATCAACGATGCAGACGATGTTAATGTCTAACGCTAAAACTAATCCATCGCATGAAGTAAATTACGACATGGTATTCGCGTTATCTAATTGGCTATTTTTATTCATAGGGTTATTATTTATTATTAAAACGATAACGCGTGATTATTCACAAGGGACAATACAATTATATATGAGTAAAATGAAGAGCCGTATTGGTTATATAGTTGCTAAGACAATATCAATCGTTGTAATTTCTTTATTATTTACATTGTTACAATATATCTTAATGTTCATATTACAACAAACAACAAAGGGAAAAGCTTTAGATGGAGATAAATTTTTAAATAATATTTGGTTTTATTTAATATTCTTCTTATTCTTTGGATTAGTGTTGTTATTCGTAACATTAGTCGTACAGCAAACAGCAGTGATATTCACATTAGGCATCTTTTTACTGTTAATCGTGCCATTTATTCAACCACTCATCGGTTTGATACCAACTATTGGAGATAAAATTAATAAGTCATTTAAATATTTACCATTTACGTATTTAACTAATAAAATGACAGAAGTTAATATTGATTTTACAAATTGGCAATGGTTCATTTCTATTGCATCTATCATTGTATTATTCATAGTTAGCGTATTATATGCCGCTAAAAAAGATATTTAATTAAAGTAAAAGCGAGTCATTGATCGACGTATCGAATATGACTCGCTTTTGTATTTGTTTATTTAGTTTCGAGTTTATTTAAGATGGAATTATATACCGCTTTCCAAAATGTAGTGTCTGTTTTATAACGATTAGAAATAATTAAATGTGTTTCTTTTTCTAAGTCATTATAATCTGGATGGTCTTTACTTGGCAATTTATCATTACGTATATCAGTCACAAATTTTTGTACTTCAGAAGCTCTTGGGCCCCAAACAGTTTCTTGTTCGTATTGATCATTCAAGAATACAAAAATAGGAATTGAGCGAGATTTACCATTTGTTAAGTATTGATCAATTAAGCGTGTATCATCATCTCTATGGAAAACACGTACATCAAGATTTAAAGCTTCGCTGATATGCTTCAAAATTGGCAAATTCATCATTGCATCGCCACACCAGTCTTCAGTAATGACTAATACTTTAGAGTAGTCCATGTTGCTGATTTTATTAAGGCGTTCGCTATCATTTGGCATGTCAAATGATTGATAGATTTCGATGATATTATCTTTGTTAGTTTTCATATTATCAATATAATCATTTAACGGTTGACTATTTTTGAAATAAGTTTCTAAATTTGTCATCGTAAAAACCTCCTTTAGCATTTACAATATTATACCAATTTATGTTAATAAAAGGTAATAAAATAAATTAATTGCATTATTTATGTTAAATCTTGTTA
>NZ_PPQR01000020.1 GCF_002902085.1 Staphylococcus simiae | reverse complement strand
GGGGGGACGCAGTAGGATAGGCGAAGCGTGCGATTGGATTGCACGTCTAAGCAGTAAGGCTGAGTACTAGGCAAATCCGGTACTCATTAAGGCTGAGCTGTGATGGGGAGAAGACATTGTGTCTTCGAGTCGTTGATTTCACACTGCCGAGAAAAGCCTCTAGATAGAAAATAGGTGCCCGTACCGCAAACCGACACAGGTAGTCAAGATGAGAATTCTAAGGTGAGCGAGCGAACTCTCGTTAAGGAACTCGGCAAAATGACCCCGTAACTTCGGGAGAAGGGGTGCTCTTTAGGGTTAACGCCCAGAAGAGCCGCAGTGAATAGGCCCAAGCGACTGTTTATCAAAAACACAGGTCTCTGCTAAACCGTAAGGTGATGTATAGGGGCTGACGCCTGCCCGGTGCTGGAAGGTTAAGAGGAGTGGTTAGCTTC
>NZ_PPQR01000002.1 GCF_002902085.1 Staphylococcus simiae | reverse complement strand
TATAGTTTAACACCTTATTCAAAAAAATTAAATTGAACGGTTTAATTTAGTAATGCTTATTTTATTTATAAGCACTTGACTAATCGTAGGAAATAGAGCACCTATCATAGTTGCATGGTCATAAACAACTATGCCCTATACAGTAGCATATGACGTTAAAAAGACATAAAAAAATGCCTACCCTGTTGGGTAGGCATATACGGTCTCGACGGGAATCGAACCCGCGATCTCCTGCGTGACAGGCAGGCGTGTTAACCGCTACACTACGAGACCTAAAATGGTGACTCCTACGGGACTCGAACCCGTGTTACCGCCGTGAAAGGGCGGTGTCTTAACCGCTTGACCAAGGAGCCGTTCTTAAGCACAAGATAGATTATAGCACAGCCAAACTTCGCATGACAAGATATTTTTTACATAATTTTATTGTTATTTTTTAATTACTGTTATAAGTGAAAAATTGCAATTTATTGGTATTCAATTTATTATCATTGCATCTTGTTTAAAGTATTTTTTGTTTGAATAACATCTTAACTCACACTTTATTACATCTCAACTTTCTCGATACCTCTTATTAATTAACAAAGTCTCGATTTCGAAACTAGGACAAAGCACATAATACACTGAATTGAAAATATCGGGCAGTAACTATCTAGACGATATAACATTGATAAATTAACATCTTATCACTATAGTCCTTCTTACCGAAGTCGGATGATCACATCATTTTCTACAAGTTCTATCTCAACATCTATAAGTTCTGCCTCGTTATCTATAAGTTCTGCCTCGTTATCTATAAGTTCTATCCCAGTCCATAAAGGCAAAATAAAAAATCCTCCGTAGAGGATTTTTCTTACCATAATTCTGTTAATAAGTTTGTTTGTTCTCTATCTGGGCCGACTGAGAAAATTGAAATTTGTACATTACATAGTTCTGAAATACGTTCTAAGTATCTACGTGCATTGTCTGGTAACTCTTCTAATGTACGTACTTGTGTGACGTCTTCTGTCCAGCCTGGTAATTCTTCAAAGATCGGCTTACAACGTTTTAATTGATCTAAGTTAGCTGGGTATTCTGTAATTTCTTGTCCATCTAACTCATAAGCTGTACAAATTTTAACAGTATCTAATCCTGTTAACACATCGATTGAGTTAATAGATAAATCTGTAATACCACTTACACGACGTGCATGTCGTAAAACAACTGAATCAAACCAACCTACACGACGAGGACGTCCTGTTGTCGTTCCATATTCACGACCAACTTCTCTAATATGATGTCCATCGTCATCAAACAATTCTGTTGGGAATGGGCCATCTCCAACACGTGATGTATAAGCTTTACATACACCAATCACTCTTGATACAAATGTTGGACCTACACCGCCACCAACTGTAACGTTACCAGCAATTGGGTTACTTGATGTAACGAAAGGATATGTACCATGATCGATGTCTAACATCACGCCTTGTGCACCTTCAAATAATACTTTTTCATCTGCCATAAATGCATCGTCTAATATTTTTGGTGTATCAACAACAAATTCTTTTAAACGTTGACCTGCTGCATAATATTCTTCAAAAATGTCATCAAATGATGGGCATGTTTCATTGAACATACCTTTAAAGTAAGCTTCTTTATATTCAATATTTGCTTTTAAAAGTCTTTCAAATGTGTCTTTTTCAAGTAAATCAGCCATACGAATACCGATACGTTGTGCTTTATCTACGTATGCTGGGCCGATACCTTTTTTAGTTGTACCAATTTTATTGTCGCCACGTAAACGTTCTTCATATTCATCTTGAGCTAAATGATATGGTAAGATCACTTGTGCACGATTTGAAATACGTAAATTACTTGTTGAAATGCCACGTTCATTTAAACCGTCTAATTCTTTTAATAGTGCAACTGGATCAACAACGACACCATTACCGATGACTGCTAACTTATCTTTATAAAAGATACCAGATGGTACTAAATGTAATTTATAAGTTTCTCCACCAAATTGAATGGTATGTCCTGCATTATTACCACCTGAAAAGCGTGCAATAACATCTGCTTGCTCTGCTAAGAAATCTGTAATTTTACCTTTTCCTTCGTCTCCCCATTGTGTCCCAACTACTACGATTGATGACATGTGAGCACCTCCAAGTTTTTCTCGATTAACCATTTGATATTCTACCAATATAAAACCTATAATGCAAATAAAAATCGAACATTAAATATTGGATATCTAACCAAAATTAATTATCTCATTTTTTACTATTAAAGTTATAAAAACGTTGTCATAACAATCGTTACAGACATTTTGCGCTTTAATCAATATACAAACTTAATAGAATATACTTTGAATATAACAAAATAAAAACCGTACAATAAAACTAAAATTAAGTTTATTGTACGGATAAAAATATTTTTACATCATATCAGCATGTGCGTAATCAATATCTGTAAATTTATTATATTGTTTCATAAAGTGTAGTTTCACGGTACCTGTTGGGCCGTTACGTTGTTTAGCAATAATAATTTCAATTTCACCATTTTCATCATTCGTTTGTGGTTCGAAATTACTATCATCATCGTCATCTTCTTCACCGCCACGATTATAGTAATCATCACGATATAAAAAGGCTACGATATCAGCATCTTGCTCAATAGACCCAGACTCACGAATATCACTCATCATTGGTCGTTTATCTTGACGTTGTTCTACACCACGTGATAACTGACTAAGTGCAATAACCGGACATTCTAGCTCACGTGCTAATGCTTTCAGTGTACGTGAAATTTCAGAAACTTCTTGTTGTCTGTTATCGGAGAAACGAGAACCGCTACCTTGAATCAATTGTAAGTAGTCAATCACAATCATATCTAGGCCATGTTCTTGTTTTAGTCGACGACATTTAGAGCGTAAATCATTAATACGGATACCTGGTGTATCATCAATAAATATCTTCGTACGTGATAATTTACCAACCGCAATCGTGAAACGACTCCAGTCTTCTTCAGTCATTGTCCCTGTTCTCAAGCGGTTAGAGTCAACATTACCTGAACTACATATCATACGTGTTGCTAATTGGTCGGCACCCATCTCTAGTGAGAAAATACCAACTGTGTACATACTTTCGTGTGTCGCAACTTTTTGTGCGATATTAAGCGCGAACGCAGTCTTACCTACGGATGGTCGTGCCGCTAAAATAATTAAATCATTACGTCCAAACCCAGCTGTCATTTGGTCTAAATCACGATATCCAGTTGGAATACCTGGTGTTTGACCGCTATTTTGATCAAGTTCTTCTGCTGTTTCATATACTTGACCTAAGACATCACGAATATCTTTAAAGCCATCACTTTCTCGTGATGACGATAATTCAAGTATACGTCGTTCAGCATCACTTAATATTTCATCTAATTCTAGTTCTTCATTATAGCCATCATTCGCAATACTATCAGCGGTTTGAATCAATTTACGTTTCAACGCATGTTTAGCCACAATATCTGTGTAATATTGCACATTTCGCGTTGTCGGTACATTCGTTGATAGCTCTGCTAAATATTGAGGACCACCCGCTTCATTCAACGTACCATCGCTAGATAATTGATCCATCAATGTTACAACATCAATGTCTTTAGTATCTTCATTTAAGTGCATCATCGCACGAAAAATATGTTGATGGGCTCCTCTATAAAACGACTCAGGAAGTAGCACTTCCTGAGTAGTATTAATTAATTCTGGATCTATAATGATGGAACCTAAGACAGATTGTTCAGCTTCATTGCTATGTGGCATTTGATTTTGCTCATACATTCTATCCATGATTGATTACACCTCTTATTTCAATCCATCTTTATTGTTCAACTGTATGGACACGAATTGTACCTTCTACTTCTTTATCTAATTTAACTGGTACATTGGTATATCCTAATGAATGGATACCATTTGGTAAATCCATTTTACGTTTATCAACTTTAATGTCATGTTGTTCTTTTAAAGCTTCAGCAATTTGTTTCGTACTTACTGAACCAAACAATTTGCCACCTTCACCTGTTTTAGCAGAAATTTCAACTTCGATGTTTGCTAATGTTTCTTTTAACTTTTTAGCATCTTCGATTTCTTGTTGTCTTTCTTCTTTAGCACGTTTTTTTTGTAATTCTAATTGTTTAAGATTACCAGGTGTTGCTTCTACAGCAAAATTCTTTTTCAATAAGAAGTTGTTAGCGTAACCTACTGGCACATCTTTGACTTCACCTTTTTTACCTTTACCTTTAACATCTTGTGTAAAAATTACTTTCATGCGTCTTCACTCCTACTTAATTGTTCTGTAATTGCTTGTTGTAACTGTGCGATTGCTTGTTCTACTGTTACGCCTTTAAGCTGTGTAGCTGCATTAGTTAAATGTCCGCCTCCACCTAGTGCTTCCATGGTTAATTGTACATTAACTGAGCCAAGTGAACGGGCAGAAATACCAACTAAATTATCTTCACGTTTAGCAACAACATATGATGCTTCAATACCTTCTAAACTTAACAATTCATCAGCTGCCTGTGCAACTGTGACAGGATGATAAATTTTATCGTCTGAACCATGAGCAATGGCTATACCGTTATCTTCGACTTGCACCGTACGAATTAATTCTGAACGATTGATATACGTATCTACATCATCTTTTAAGAAATGTTGCGTTAAGATGGTATCCGCACCATGTGCACGTAAATAACTTGCAGCATCAAATGTTCTTGAACCTGTACGTAATGTAAAGTTTCTAGTATCAACGATAATCCCTGCATACATGACAGTTGACTCGAGTCTTGTTAGACGTTGTTCTGTCGGTTGATACTCTAATAACTCTGTAACAAGTTCTGCTGTAGAACTTGCGTATGGCTCCATATAAACAAGTAATGGATTAGAGATAAAGCTTTCGCCACGTCTATGATGATCTATCACCACTTTACGATTCGCTTTATTTAAGACATTTTCATCTAAGACAAGTTCTGGTTTATGTGTATCTACAACGACTACGGTCGTCTTAGAAGTCATCATATCCCATGCATCATCAGATGTTACAAAACGTTCTCTTAATTCTGGTTTCTTATCAATTTCATTCATTACTCGACGAAGTGTTGGATCAATATCTGACTCGTTTAATACAATATAGGCTTCTAAATTGTTCATCATCGCAAATCGAGATACCCCAATTGCTGCCCCTATCGCATCTAAGTCTGGACGTTTATGTCCCATAATAATGACTTTGTCACCTTCAGCTAAAATATCTTTTAAGGCGTGAGAAATTACTCGCGCTCTTACACGTGTACGTTTTTCCATTGGGTCAGTCTTACCACCATAGAAACGCACATTACCGTTAATATTCTTGATGGAGACTTGGTCACCACCACGACCTAGCGCTAAGTCTAATCCTGATTGTGATAACTCACCTAAGTCAATTAAGTTCTCCGTACCTTCACCGACACCAATACTTAGTGTTAATTGTGCACGGTAACCAACACTTTTTTCACGTAACTGACTTAAAATATCAAAGTTGGATTTCTCTAAATCTGCTAATATTTTTTGATTCAAATACGCAACGAATTGATCTGAACTATATCTTTTAAAGAAGATATTATACTCTGAAGCCCAGCGACTGATGACACGTGTCACCATAGAATTAATTTCAGAACGTTGTGTATCGTTCATATTTTGTGTGATTTCATCATAATTATCTAAGAATAACGTTGCGATAATTGGTTTCGAATTTTCATATAATGTATGTGTATGTGCTTGTTCTGTCACGTCAAAGAAATATAAACAATGATCGTTTTCAGAATAACGTACATTAAAATGATATTGATTGTACTCTATTTGCAGTTCTTTCACTTTTTCTAATTGTTTTAAAATATTTGGAAATACTTCATTTACAGATTCTGATATCACATTGGTATCTAAATGCTCAGACATAAACTGGTTAACCCATTCTATGTGATCATTCTTATCTAGAATGACCATACCAATTGGTAAATGCTTTATCGCTTTATTGTTATTAGCTGATATTACCGCACTTAAATGATCCACATAATTATCCATTTTCAGTAGCGCTTTTCTAAATAATATAACGCTCACGATAATCATCACGATAAGAATTGCCGAAGCAATCAAAGCTACAATGCTATTAAAGATAAACCATACGCCCATTAAGACGATGGCTGTAATGATCATGATGACAAATGGTATAAGTAAAGCTTTCTTAGTGGATTGCCGATTCATTATTCCACCTCTATTCACTTTTTAAAATTATTCTTCATCATACGTTTTAAATTTAAACTTAAATCAATGATACCAAGTAAGCCTACGATATGTGTCGCAGGTGTAAGTATTGTTCCGATGACCATTAATAGAATGGTTACTACATTTGGTATGCGTTTTGCTTTACCAAAGAAGTGAATGACACTTAAACCTTGGATATACATCACTAATGATAACACAAGTTCAAAATTCAAAATAATACTCTGGAAAATACTTGGTTCATTCGTAAACATTAGACAAATTAAGACAATAATATACACCCACAATAAAACTGGGCTAATTTGCCAAGCAAATAGTGGTTTGAATATTGGTGTTGCTACTTTAAATTTTCGTAAAATTGGAAATGTAATCATTAAATTAATTAAGACAATAAGAAATGTAATCACAATGAGGTAACCAGGAAGTTGTGCTGTTGTCTGTCTAAATCCTTCTTCCATGATTTGTCTCATATTTGCATCTGCACCACTCATCATTGCCGCTTGATGTAAAGCATCTTTGAATGGTTTGACTAACACTGCTGATGTTGGAATTTTATCGAAAGTTTGTAACAACATAAATCCAATCAATGAGATAACACTCATTGAAGCCGTCGTTACGTAAAGAATACGTTCTTTAGATGTTCGTTCTTTTAATAATTGGCCAATGATTAAACTTGCAATTAAAACTAACACAATAGTACTTAGGACAAATGTATTACCGAGTACTGTCGTTAATACCACAGTAAGTAATGCAGTTATACCAAACGATTGCGTAGATTTGTTCCATAACACTATACCCGGAATTGTTGCAAACAAGCATAATACTAGCCCTAAACCAGGTATTAGATATAAAGCTACAGCAACAATTAATAATGAAATAATTGAAATTATTGTAGCTTTAGGTTGTATTTTTGAAAACACATACGCCACTCCCATATTTTTAACTATAGCTATCATTTTAACCTCTTTGCTACAATTTCACAATTAAAGGAATTTGGTTTGTATAACATTTCATACAATATAATTTTGATGCTACTTATTATAGTAATTAGGCAGTGCTTATTTGAGTGATATCATATGCTATTCTATTCATTAATATTGCTATATCACTTATTTACTTTTAAAGTAGCAGCTACGGAAGTGGGACAGAAACAAATTTTATTTTGTAATTGCACCATGGCCCACACTGACTAAATTTTAAAAACGTTGATTTATCAAAATTTAGAAACCAAACAGTTACTGCTAATTGATTAAATTTAAGTGTCAAATACCTTTTATCCCAGGATCATAAAGTCATTTACGTTTAAAATGCTTTAAATTTAGAAAATGATATAAGTTAGGTGCCCATCGATTAAAATTAAGTAGGAAGCCATCATGACCAACATTATCTGGCACAAAGAAATGGCGATGATATTTAAAACGTTCGCCTAATGCTTTCACTTGGTCATCTGGATATAACAAATCATCGATGAATCCCATTGTTAAAACTTTGGTATCTATTTGGCTAAATACTTGATCTACATCTTGTCGACCTCGATCAATATTATGACTATCTAAGACATCGAGTAGTGTGATATAGCAATTCAAATCGAATTGTTGTTTAAATTTATCACCTTGATATTGTTGGTATTCTACGACTTCGTCTGGTGTAAAGCGTTGATCATAACTTTTAGATGAGCGATACGTTAGGAAGCCAAGTTGTCGAGCTATACTTAACCCTTCTTTACCACCAATATGTATGGCTTGACGTGCTATTTCATTAAATGCTCTACTATACGACGACGTTTTGTCTGTGGCTGCTAAAATAACCGCTTTATCCACAGTAAAACGTTGATTATAGAGCATTTCTATCGCTTGCATGCCACCTAAACTACCACCGATTAAAATATTAATGTTTTCATACCCAAGTGCTTCTATGCCTAATTCATTAGCTCTAACAATATCTCTTAAAGTAAGATGACGCGGAAAATCAGGATCATTTAATGGTGAGCTTGAACCAAACGGGCTACCTATCACATTAAATGTTAAGAATTGATAATCGTTAATCGGCATATAACCACCATCAATAATTTCTCTCCACCAACCATGGTTATCATCAGTACCATAAGTTAGATGGTTTCCAGTTAAAGCATGACAAACTACAACTAATGGCTGTCCTTGATACCCAACGTGTTCATATCGTAATTGTAAATTATTAATTACTTCTCCAGATTCAGTTGTAAATTCACCTAAATTCAAAGTATCTACCGTGTAATTTGTCATCATACTTTCCTCCTTATTAAAAAAACTTCCTACCCAATGAACAGTAAGAAGTTTGTGTACTTATCATTCGAGTGATTCGTTGGTCTTAGCACCGTGCTAAAAAGTCGGTTGCTGAAGTATCATCGGGCCAAGTCCCTCAACTTCTCCTAATAAGATATATGCAATTGTTAAATTTTAATTATTTAGTACAAATCAGTCTTGCTGGGGAGTCTATGAAATATTGTTCAAATTATTTGTAACCAACTCCCATTTTTGAAAGATACTAACACACTGTTGTGATAATTATTCCATGCTGTCACAATTATTATTCTGAATTTTCTAATTACTAGTATTTTAACTAAGTTAGCTATGTCGTTCAACCTATTTAAAAGAAAAATCTAAGTAATGCCATGACAACAATGCCGCCAACAATGGTTATCGTTAGACTTCTAGAAATGATAGCTAGCAATAAAGTTGGAACTAACGCAATGACATAAGGCATATTTAACGTGTAACCATGACCATGCATTGGTTGCTGTATTATTGAATCTATGACGAGTGCTGTGAATAATGTGATAGGAATAAATGATAGCCATTGTACAACTTTATCAGGTAGATGAACTTTGGAAATAAGCATAAATGGCACAATTCGAATGATGAGTGTGACTACGCCACATAATAAAATAAGTATGAACATATATGTAGAAATCGTCATTTATCCATCACCACCCCTAATGTTGCTGCTAAAACAGCTGAAATTAAAATTGCAACGTATGAAGGCATCATTAAACTCAATATCAACATCATAACAATAACCACAACAATTAATACGACATAAATACGAAATCTTGATTTTGTTATTGATTCAAATTGAGCAATTCCTAAAAAGACAAACATTGCAGTAATGGCAAAATCTAAACCAAGCATTTCTGGATTTGAAATATATTTACCAAATAGAGCACCTGCAACACATGACACTGTCCAAAATAGATAGGCTGTAATATTTAAACCGTGTAACCAGCGATCATTAATTTTTTCTCCTTTTAAATACGGTGTAATTGCTACTGCAAATGTTTCGTCAGTAACTAATGAACCAAGACCTACTCTATTCCAGAAATTATATGTTTTATAATTGGGTGCTAAAGACATACTTAATAAGAACATTCTAGAATTGACTATTGCTGTCGTGAGAATAATGGCAGTCATAGGCGTGCTAGCAATCACCAGGGCACAGACAATAAATTGTGCTGCACCAGCGTATATAATGAGGCACAGTAAGATAATTTCTAAAATACTAAAATTTTGTGAAGCGGCTACAATACCAAATGAAATTCCCACACCTGCATAACCTAGTAATGTTGGAATACATTCTTTAACACCTTGTCTAAATGTTAAATGCGTCATTTATACTGTACCTCCTTTAATTAATTTTTTATGACAATGTAAAAAGAATATACCTAGTCTAATATATGGTTAGTAGATGCGCAATAACTTTAGACTTCGGTTTGTGTGAAGTTAGACATACATCAGTCTAAAAACTTTGATTTATAGAGTCTTAAAATTTCAGAATTTTTCGTTATTAATTTAGACTTACCCGAGGTTATTTTATTAATATTGGGATGTTATCGTTTGTTTTTTGCTTCAATAATTGGGTTACTCCCCTCCCCTATTGTTGTATTTATAAATTGTCTACCTCATCAGTTAACATCATTTCCATTGTGAATTTCTTCTGACTTTAACTATATTCTCCATCATCATCATAACTATGATTGCACATAAAAATACTCTTAAAGTCATCGACAAATGTATCGATAACTCCAAGAGTATTGAATCAGTTGCTTTAAATTAAGACTTATTTAATTGGTTTTGAAATTTGAGTTTTACCACCCATAAATGGTACTAATGCATCTGGAATTGTTACTGTTCCATCTTCATTTTGGTAATTTTCAACGATAGCAGCAAATGTACGACCAACTGCTAAACCACTACCATTTAATGTGTGTACTAATTCTGGTTTCGCAGATTTATCACGTTTGAAACGGATATTTGCACGACGTGCTTGGAAGTTCGTACAGTTTGAACATGAACTAATTTCTTTATAATCATTGTAACTTGGTAACCATACTTCTAAATCATATGTCTTACTTGCACTAAAGCCAATATCACCAGTACATAGTATGACACGACGGTATGGTAATTGTAACTCTTCTAAGATTGCTTCAGCATTTAAAGTCATTTCTTCTAATGCATCCCAAGAATCTTCTGGTTTTTCGAAGCGCACCATTTCAACTTTATCAAATTGGTGTAAGCGAATTAATCCTCTTGTATCACGACCAGCTGAACCCGCTTCACTACGGAAACATGCAGATTGTCCTGTGAATTTTTCAGGTAAGATATCTGGTTGAATAATTTCATTACGATAGAAGTTTGTTAACGGTACTTCTGCCGTTGGAATCGTATATAATCCTTCTTTTTCTACTTTGAATAAATCTTCTTCGAATTTTGGTAACTGACCAGTACCATACATTGTGTCAGCATTAACAAGTTGTGGTACCATCATTTCTGTATAACCATGCTGTGTTGTGTGTTTTGTAATCATATAGTTCATTAAAGCACGTTCTAATTGAGCACCTTCATTTGTTAAATACACAAAGCGAGCACCTGATACTTTTGCTGCACGATCAAAATCTGCCATTTTTAATTCTTCTACGATATCCCAGTGTGCTTTTGGTTCAAATGTAAATTCACGAGGTGTACCCCATTTTTTAAGCTCTACGTTATCTTCATCTGATGCACCTTGTGGTACGTCATCACTAATTAAGTTAGGGATACGACAAAGAATTCCTGTCATTTTATTATCTATATCATTTAATTGCTCATCTTTTTTCTTTATGTCATCGCCTAGTGAACGCATTTCGGCAATAACGTCATCAGCATTTTCTTTATTACGCTTTTTAATAGCGATTTCTTCACTGACTTTATTACGACGTGCTTTCATTTCTTCTGTTTCAGCAATTAATTTACGGCGTTGTTCATCTAACTCTAATACGTCATCGACAACTTTTGGATCATCTCCACGTAATTTAATTTTGCTCTTAACTGCTTCAGGTTCATTTCTAAATAATTTTAGATCTAACATTAACCTTCATCCTTTCCCTTTGAATATCTTTTTTATTGGGGGCTAACACTAATTGGTACTCTGACAATTGAGACTACTACTATTCATCTAAGTTGCTTAACTACCACTGTATTTATTATGACAAATAAAAAAAGACCACATCCCTACAAGGGACGTGGTCTACGCGTTGCCACCCTATTTAACAATTTAGTTTTAACTAAATTGCACTTCACTAAAATAACGGTTATGACCGATTGTTCTCATATAGTAGGTAGATTCATATAAATATTGATTCTTGTTCACACTAACCACAAGCTCTCTGAAATCAATTTATTTATATTACTTATCCTACGAACAATAACTTTATTAAGTTATTTTTAATATAGCAAACTACGCTTGTATTTTCAAGTGATTCTCTTAGTGTTTATTGCTACTATTTAAATTTATAACTGTCTGTATGCATCGTCTCTTAAATATTGTGTTACCGCTTCTATATCTTTATGGAATTGACGATCGTGTGTAATAGCTGGCACTATTTTGCGATATTCTTCAAATTTTTGGCGTGTCTTTGGTGATAATTTATCTACACCTTTTAACTCTGCCGCTTGTAATGCAATAATACATTCAATTGCTAACACACGTCTGGCATTTTCAACAATTTGATAACCATGTCTAGCAGCTGTTGTTCCCATAGAAACATGGTCTTCTTGATTGGCTGATGAAGTGATAGAATCAACACTCGCTGGGTGTGCTAACGTCTTATTTTCAGAAACTAAACTAGCCGCTGCATATTGCATAATCATCGCGCCACTTTGTAGCCCTGGCTCAGGACTTAAAAATGCTGGCAAGTCTCCATTTAATTGTGGATTAACTAAACGTTCTAATCGACGTTCTGATACATTTGCTAATTCACTAATACCTAGTTTTAGATGATCTAAGGCAAATGCAATAGGTTGTCCATGGAAGTTACCTCCTGAAATGACAAATGTTTCATTATCTTCTTCAAATATTAATGGATTGTCATTAGCTGCATTCATTTCAAGCTCTAATTTCTCTTTAACATAATTAAATACTTGGAAACTTGCACCATGTATTTGTGGAATGCAGCGTAATGTATAGGCATCTTGTACTCGTAATTCTCCTTGTCTCGTTGTTAATTGAGAATCTGCTAACCACTCTCTCATACGTGCCGCTACATCGATTTGTTCTTGGAAATTACGTACTGCATGTACTTCGTGACGATATGCATCTGTAATACCATTCAACGCTTGATGTGTGAGTGAAGCAATCCATTCTGCTTGATAGCCCAAATTTTCTGATTCTATGTAACTAATGACGCCTTGTGCAGTCATTGCTTGTGTACCATTGATAAGTGCTAAACCTTCTTTAGCTTGTAATTGTAGTGGTTGTCTACCTAATTGTTGTAATACGTATATACTGTCTGTTTCTTCATTTTGATAATATACAGTACCTTCTCCGATTAATGCTAAAGCAAGATGTGATAACGGTGCTAAATCTCCAGAGGCACCTAATGAACCTTGTGATGGTATAACGGGAATGATACGTTCGTTAATAAAATATTGTAATTGATCCACAAGTTCTACAGTTGCGCCTGAATGCCCTTTTAATAAAGTATTCAAACGTAAAATCATCATAACAAGTGCTACTTCTTGTGAAAATGGTTGTCCAACACCACATGCATGTGAACGAATTAAATTAACTTGTAATTCGTTGTATTGACTTGGATCGATTAATACATCACTAAATAAGCCAAATCCAGTTGTAATACCATAAACAGTTTCTTTATTGTCGATAATACGTTCAACGACAGCTCTACTTTTTTTAACACGTTCAAGTGCTTCATCACTAATTGCTACACGTGATTGATGTTGTAAAAAATGAGCTATGTCCTCAATTGTCAATGTTTGTCCATCTAAATTCAATGTCATCATAGATGATACCCCCTTGTGATATATAATCTATCACTTTGAAGTATACGTTTTCATTATTGTAGAAACAATGGTTTCAGCCATATTTATACTCTATTATCAGACTACTAATGTGATGTATTAAAGTAATGTTATTAGTTGTCTTAACCCATATGATGAATGTCACAACTTACCTATTGACGAAATGCTGTTACAGGTATAGTATTTTCTATTGTATTTAATGACTCTATATTATAATGATGCACAGCATTAAAGTAGTGGTAGTGCTTCTAAAAGATATAACATAGGACAAACTTCACTTCACAATTACTCACGCGCTAGATGGGTAATGATTACTTTTATAACGGAGGTTATATCATGATGGAAACGTTAGATTCTATTAACATTCCTAAACGAAAAGAAGATTCACATAAAGGTGATTACGGTAAAATTTTATTAATAGGTGGATCTGCTAATTTAGGCGGTGCCATTATGTTAGCTGCACGCGCATGTGTATTTAGTGGTAGTGGATTGATTACTGTTGCAACACATCCTAACAATCACTCTGCATTACATTCTCGTTGCCCTGAAGCTATGGTTATTGATATTAATGATACGAAAATGCTCACTAAAATGATTGAAATGACAGACAGTATCTTAATCGGACCAGGACTAGGTGTTGACTTTAAAGGTAATAATGCCATCACGTTCTTATTACAAAATATTCAACCACATCAAAATTTAATTGTTGATGGTGATGCAATTACAATTTTTAGTAAACTAAAACCACAGATTCCAACATGTCGTGTGATCTTCACACCTCATTTAAAAGAGTGGGAACGTTTAAGTGGTATTCCTATTGAGGAACAAACATATGAACGTAATCGCGAAGCGGTTAATCGCTTAGGTGCAACAGTTGTACTTAAGAAACATGGTACTGAAATTTTCTTTAAAAATGAAGATTATAAATTAAAAATTGGTAGCCCAGCTATGGCAACAGGTGGTATGGGTGATACATTAGCTGGTATGATTACTAGTTTCGTTGGTCAATTTGATAATTTAAAAGATGCTGTCATGAGTGCTACTTATACACATAGCTATATCGGTGAAAATTTAGCTAAAGATATGTATGTCGTTCCACCATCTCGACTAATTAATGAAATTCCATACGCTATGAAACAGCTAGAAAGCTAAAAAACATAAAAATAAGACTTCCCTCAATGATAGGGAAGTCTTATTTTTATTTGTTGTTATTCTTCTTCATTATCTGATGATTGTTCCATGTCTTCTTCGACACGTTCCATAAAGTCTTGTCTAATTTCAATACGTTCATCTGTCTCATCGTCGTCATTACTTTCAATGTTCTCTTCAATGATTTCTTCAGTATGGACAGTATTACCAGGTGTTTGATCTTCTACTACAGTTTCACTAATTACATCTGTACCATCTGCAGTATCTTGTTGTTCATTCACTTCTACAACTTCTTCTTCTGGCTCTTCTCTAACTTTTGCTACTGTAGATACAAATTGACCTTCACCTAAACGAATCAAACGTACACCTTGTGCTGCACGACCATTTTGTGAAATATCAGCTACATCTAAACGGATAATCACACCTGCGTTAGTAACAATCATTAAGTCTTCTTCACCAGATACTGTTGTAATACATACTACATTACCATTGCGTTCAGTAATTGTTGCTGTCTTAATACCTTTACCACCACGATTTGATAAACGATACTCATCTACTGGCGTACGTTTACCATAACCATTTTCGGTAACAACAAGTACTTCATCCACACTATCAGTATGGGCAACATCAAGACCTACAACTTCATCACCTTGACGAAGTGTAATACCTTTAACACCTGTTGCTGTACGACCTAATGGACGTAATGTTGATTCTGAGAAACGAATTAATGACGCATGTGCTGTACCGATTAAGATATCTTCATCGCCACTTGTTAAGCGTACTGCAATTAATTCATCATCTTCTTTAAATGAAATTGCAATCTTACCGTTTCTATTAATACGTGAGAAGTTACTTAGTCGAGAACGTTTGACAATACCACGTTTTGTTGCAAATACTAAGAAATCTTCTTCACTTTCCAGATCTTTAACAGCAATCATTGTACTAATATTTTCATCACTATCAAGCTCTATAGCATTAACTACAGGTATACCTTTAGACTGACGTGATAACTCAGGTACTTCGTAACCTTTAAGTTTATAAACACGTCCTTTGTTAGTGAAGAATAACACATTATCATGTGTACTCAATGTTACAAGCTGACTAACAAAGTCTTCTTCCAATGTATTCATACCTTGTACACCACGGCCGCCACGATTTTGGGAACGATATGTAGATACAGGTAATCGTTTAATATAGTTATTATGACTAAGCGTAATAACAATTTGTTCTTCTGGGATTAAGTCTTCGTCTTCTAAATCTTCAAAACCACCAAGTTGAATTTCAGTACGACGCTCATCACCGTATTTCTCTTTGATTTCAGTCAATTCATCTCGAACTAATTGTAGTAACACTTCTTCATCAGCTAAGATAGCTTCTAACTCACTGATATAATTTAATAAATCATTATATTCCGCTTCAATCTTGTCACGTTCTAGACCTGTCAAACGTCTTAAACGCATATCTAAAATAGCTTGAGCTTGTTTTTCACTTAATTTAAAACGTGTTTGTAAGCTTTCCATTGCTACTTTATCTGTTTCAGATTCACGAATCGTTGTAATAATTTCATCAATATGATCAAGTGCGATACGTAAGCCTTCTAAAATATGCGCACGATCTTTAGCTTTTTTCAAATTATATTCTGTACGACGACGAACAACTGTCTTTTGATGTTCTAAATAGTGTACTAAAGCTTCTTTAAGGTTGATTAACTTCGGTCTACCATTAACCAACGCAATCATATTAACACCAAATGATGTTTGTAATGGCGTTTGTTTGTATAAGTTATTTAAAATAACACTCGCATTGGCATCTTTACGAACATCAATAACGATACGTACACCAGTACGTAAACTTGTTTCATCACGTAAATCAGTGATACCATCGATCTTCTTGTCTCTTACTAATTCAGCAATTTTTTCAATCATACGTGCTTTGTTAACTTGGAAAGGTATTTCTGTAACAACGATACGTTGACGACCTCCACCACGTTCTTCAATTTCAGCACGTGAACGCATTTGAATGGAACCTCTACCAGTTTCATAAGCACGTCTTATACCACTTTTACCTAATATAAGTCCTGCTGTTGGGAAGTCTGGACCTTCAATATCTTCCATCAATTCTGTAATAGAAATGTCTGGATCCTTACTTAAACTTAGGACACCATTGATAAGTTCTGTTAAGTTATGAGGTGGTATATTTGTTGCCATACCTACCGCAATACCAGAAGCACCATTTGCTAATAAGTTAGGAAATCTTGCAGGTAAGACTGACGGCTCTCTTTCATTACCATCATAGTTGTCTATAAAATCAATTGTATCTTTGTTGATATCTCGTAACAATTCAAGCGTAATCTTTGTCATACGTGCTTCAGTGTAACGCATTGCTGCTGCACCATCGCCATCCATTGAACCAAAGTTACCTTGACCATCTACAAGTGGATAACGATAACTAAAATCTTGCGCCATACGTACCATTGCTTCGTATATAGATGAGTCACCGTGTGGGTGATATTTACCCATTACGTCACCAACAATACGTGCTGATTTCTTGTATGACTTATCTGGTGTCATACCTTGCTCATTCAGACCGTATAAGATACGTCTATGAACTGGTTTTAATCCATCTCGAACATCTGGCAACGCACGCGCTACGATAACACTCATCGCGTAATCTAAAAATGATTCACGCATTTCATTGGTTATATTTCGTTCATTTATTCTTGATTGAGGTAATTCAGCCATCAAGAGATCCTCCTTCAAATTTCAGTTCATCTGACTTAGAAGTCTAAGTTGGCATAAACTGCATTATCTTCAATAAATTGTCTACGGTTTTCTACTACATCACCCATTAACATTTCAAATGTTTGGTCTGCTTCTATTGCATCTTCTAATTTAACTTGTAGTAGTGATCGGTGTTCTGGGTTCATAGTTGTATCCCACAATTGATCTGCATTCATTTCACCAAGACCTTTATAACGTGCAATTGACCATTTAGGTGTTGGATTAAGTTCAGCTTTAAGTTTATCTAACTCTCTATCGTTAAACACGTAATATTTTTGCTTACCTTGTGTTAATTTATATAGCGGTGGTTGTGCAATATAAACATAACCAGCTTCGATTAATGGTCTCATAAAGCGATAGAAGAATGTTAGTAATAATGTTCTAATATGTGCACCATCTACATCGGCATCCGTCATAATGACAATCTTATGATAACGTGCTTTTGATAAGTCAAAGTCGCCACCAATACCAGTACCAAACGCTGTAATCATTTGACGAATCTCGTTATTGTTTAAAATTCGGTCAAGACGCGCTTTTTCAACGTTTAAAATTTTACCACGCAACGGTAAAATTGCTTGTGTTCTTGAATCACGACCTGATTTTGTAGACCCTCCGGCAGAGTCACCTTCGACTAAGAAGATTTCACATTCTTCTGGTACTTTACTTGAACAATCTGCTAATTTACCTGGTAAACTTGCCACATCTAACGCTGACTTACGACGTGTCACTTCACGTGCTTTTTTAGCTGCTACACGGGCATGTGATGCCATAATACCTTTGTCAACAATGACACGAGCAACTTGCGGATTTTCATATAAAAATCTTTCAAAGTGTTCTGAGAATAATTTGTCTACAATTTGGCGAACTTCGGAATTACCCAATTTCGTTTTAGTTTGACCTTCGAATTGTGGATCACTATGTTTGATAGACACAATGGCTGTCATACCTTCTCGAGTATCTTCACCTGTTAATCGTTCTTTATCTTCTTTCATAATCTTACTATTAAGACCATAGTTATTTAATACACGTGTTAATGCTCGTTTAAAGCCATCTTCATGTGTACCACCTTCATACGTATGGATGTTATTGGCATATGTTAATAAATTCGTTGCATAACCAGAATTATATTGGATGGCAATTTCAACTTCGACATCATCTTTTGATTGATGAATATAGATTGGCTCATCATATAATGGCTCTTTATTTTCATTGAGTAGTTCAACGTAAGATTTAATACCACCTTCATAGTGATATGAGTCTTCTCTGATGTTTTCTTTATCACGTTCGTCTTTTAGGGTGATTTCAATGCCTTTGTTTAAAAATGCTAACTCTCTAATACGTTGTTGTAATGTTTCATAGTTATAAACTTGTGTTTCAGTGAAAATGCTGCCATCTGCTTTGAAACGAATTGTTGTCCCTGTTACATCTGTTGTACCTACTTCTTTTAAATCAAATTGAGGTACACCTTTTTTGTACGCTTGATGGTATATTGTGTCGTTTCTATAAACGTATACTTCTAAATCTTCTGATAAGGCGTTAACTACTGATGAACCTACACCATGTAGTCCACCAGAAACTTTGTAGCCTCCGCCACCAAATTTACCACCAGCATGTAAAACAGTTAAGATAACTTCTACTGCAGGACGTCCCATTTTTTCTTGAATATCTACAGGTATACCACGTCCGTTATCTGTTACTTTTATCCAGTTGTCTTCTTGAATGATAACTTCAATTTTGTTGGCATATCCTGCTAAAGCTTCATCAATACTGTTATCGACAATTTCCCAAACTAAGTGGTGCAAACCTCTTTCAGAAGTTGAACCAATATACATACCTGGTCTTTTACGAACCGCTTCGAGACCTTCTAGTACTTGTATCTGCCCAGCACCATAATTTTCCGTGTTGTTTACATCTGACAATGCAGTCACCATCACTTTCTGTTACTTTATAATTTCGCCTTGATTAATACGATACAATTTAGCGTTATTCATTATTTCATGATCAATACCATCTACAGATGTCGTTGTGACAAATGTTTGTACTTTATGTTGAATAGTACTTAGCAGATGTGTTTGCCGTGAATCGTCTAACTCACTTAAAACATCGTCTAACAGCAATATTGGGTATTCCCCAACTTCAATATTCATTAGCTCGATTTCCGCTAATTTAATAGACAAAGCTGTCGTACGTTGCTGTCCTTGCGAACCATATGTTTGTGCATCCATGCCATTGACACTAAAGCCTAAATCATCACGATGAGGTCCAAATAAACTGATACCTCTTTCTTTTTCTCTTTGCATATTGTCACTCAGTATCGTCATAACTTCTTCAAGTAAGACATTGTCATCTTCAGTTTCATTACTAAGTTTAAGACTAGGCAAATAGTTTAAAGAGAGTATCTCTTTGTTATTCGTAATGCCTGCGTGTATTGGTTTAGCTAAAGTTTCGAGTTCTTTAATAAAATGTGCACGTTTGGTCGTAACCTTTAATGCATATTCTGCAAACTGCTGATTCAATACTTCTAACATCGTTATATCTGTCTTTTGACCCATTTGCAGTTGTTTTAAGTAGTTATTCTTTTGCTTTAAAATACGTTGATATTGTGTTAAATCGTTCAAGTAAACAGCAGAAATTTGACCCAACTCCATATCAATAAAACGTCGTCTTATTTGAGGAGAGCCCTTGACGATATTTAAATCTTCTGGCGCAAAAAGAACCACGTTGAGATGACCAATGTACTGCGTTAGTCTGCTTTGCTCTAAGTGATTCACTTTGACTTGTTTACCTTTTTTAGTTATAAACATCGTTAATGGCATTTTGCCATGTCTGTAACTAAGTTCACCTTCTATTTTAGCATACTCAGCATCGAAACGTATGAGTTCCTTATCGTTACTCGTTCTATGACTTTTTGCTAATGCCAAGGTATAAATTGATTCTAATAAGTTTGTCTTTCCTTGTGCATTTTCACCGATTAGGATATTAACATCAGGATGACAGTTAAGAGTAACTTCCTCGTAGTTACGATAATTTTCTAATTGGAGTGTATTTAACTTCATTGTTCACCTTGATGAATGATTAAAAAAGCACCAGTATCTTCAGGCAATTCAGGGATATCTATACGATCGTTATGTTCTAATTTTTTACCACGACGTGTTTCTCGTACCCCATTGATCAAAACTTCAAAGTCTTGTAAAAACCATTTTGCTTGGCCACCTGACTCTATAATACCTTCTGTTTTAAGAAATTGACCTAAATTAATATCGCCTTCTACTACAACTTGTTGAACCAAAATAATCACTCCGTTTCTTTGTATGTCATCAATATATTATACCTTTTTTTGACACAAATTTCATTTAAAATAGCGCTTGAAATCGTTTACTTATTGATAATTAATTTGAATTTAACATTAGCTTTTAAATTTTCAATAGCACTAGTGATAAATAAGTAATCATCCACACTTTAGCAATGTTATTTTACACTTATACATTTTTGCCATTTTAAAGGCCTTTTTAGCGCATTTATTTATTTTACGTTCTATTTATCGATTTATATAAATTATTTTTATATCGTAGCTCTAAATGGCTTTTAAGATCAAATTAAAAAAGAGTTAGGACAACATCATTTATGTCCTAACTCTCATCTTTTGTAAATCTAATATGTTCTAATTGGTAAAATCAATTGAGTAACTGAATCGTCACCTTTTGGTTTTAAGATGAACGGTTTCATAGTACCGAAAAATTCTACGTCAACTTCATCATTATCAATGGCTTTAAGTGCATCCATCATGTATTTAGAGTTGAAAGAAATTTTTAAGTTGCCACCTTCTACATCATTAGCATTAACTTCTTCTTTCACTGTTCCAATTTCAGGTGAAGTTGATGATAATTCAACAACATCATTTCCAGTACTTAATTTAATAACATTGTTGCCACCTTCTCTTGCTAATAATGATGCACGATCAATAGCATGGTAAAATTCACCGTTATCTATACTTAATTTAATTTCATAATTTTCAGGGAATAAACGCGTTGTATCTGGATAATGACCTTCTAATAAACGTGAAATAAAGTTGACATTACCTACTTTAAATAGCACTTGGTTCGAAGCGAAGAAGATATCAATTTCATCTTCATTATCAGACATAATTTTATTAAGTTCAGCTAAAGCTTTACCTGGAATGATGACATTTTTATTTTCAGAAGCATCTTCCAATTGCAATTTCCTTACAGCCAAGCGGTGTGAGTCAGTCGCTGTGCATATTAATTCATTATCTTGTATAAGCCAGTTGACACCTGTTAACACCGGGCGTGTTTCTGAGGTGGACACTGCAAAGTTTGTTTGTGCTATGACATTTTTTAATACTTTTACTGATAATTGAATCGCATCATCTCTTGAAACTTGTGGTAATAATGGGTATTGGTCTGGATCTAATCCACTTAAATTAAATTCAGAATGACCTGATGTTATTAACGTTTGGAATTGTTCATTAGTAGATAATTTAACGTCTTTACCAGGTAGTTTTTTAATAATATCGACAAAGAAACGACCAGGAAGTACTACTGAGCCTGTTTCTGTTATATCGACTATATCCTCACCATCAACAGTTTTAGGAATAGTGATTTCAATTGATATTTCTGAATCTGATCCAGTTAAAATAACTTCATTATCTTTGGCATCAATTTTAATACCAGTCAAAATTGGTAATGTTGTTCTTGGTGATATTGCTTTTAATGTGTCATTTAATTGATTAATAAAATAATCACGTTTAATTGAGAATTCCATCATTAAATAAAACTCCTTCCAGTCGTTTATATATAATTATATAGGTTTTAAGTTCTTAGTAATAGTAGTAGGTGCTGTGGATTGGTGGATAAGTCTATAAAATCTAGGAATAGCAAAGTTATACACATGTGAATAACTTGTGTATGATGTGTACAACTTTTAAACATTATCCACATATTCGAAAGCTACTTACTGTCATTATTACTGGTTAATTTACAGGAAAAAATGATTTTATATCACTTCTGTTATATAACAGTTGTTATTTCCCATATTATTTTAGTCATTACGTATGTCTTTTTCTAAGTTTTCTACTTCTTGTTTAAAAATAGGATCTTCTTTTAAATCTTTTGAGATTTTTTCATGTGCATGAATAACTGTTGTATGATCACGTCCACCAAATTCTTCACCAATTTTAGGTAATGAAAAATCTGTCAGTTCTCTAGAAAGGTACATTGCGATTTGACGTGGATATGCAATCGATTTAGTTCGTTTTTTAGCACTAAAATCTTCAAGTTTAACATTATAATATTGACCTACTACTTTTTGTATATCTTGGATTGTTATTTTTTTAGATTTCGGAGCTTGGATAATATCTTTTAATGCTTCTGCAGTTAATTCAGTTGTGATTGGCTTACCTAACAATTGAGAGTACGCCAATAAACGTGTTAAGGCACCTTCCAATTCACGAATGTTAGATTGAATTTGGTTGGCAATATAATTCAGTGCTTCAGGTGGAATATCTAAATGCTCTTCTTCGATTTTTTTCTGTAAAATAGCCATTCGAGTTTCGTAATCTGGTGGTGTGATATCTACAGTTAATCCCCATTCAAAACGTGATCTTAATCGTTCTTCTAACTTAGCAATTTCTTTAGGTGGTCGATCACTTGAAATAACTATTTGCTTATTATTTTGATGCAATTCATTAAATGTATAGAAAAATTCTTCTTGAGTCTGTACTTTATTTTGAATAAATTGAATATCATCTATAAGTAAGACATCAATATTACGGTATCGTTCTCTAAAAGCTTCAGCTTCGTTATCACGTATCGATTTAATGAATTCATTTGTAAATTTCTCACTAGATGTATAAATCACTTTAGCATCAGGATTATTATTTAAGACATAGTGTCCAATGGCATGCATGAGATGGGTCTTTCCTAAACCTACGCCTCCATAAATGAACAAAGGATTATATGCTTTAGCTGGAGCCTCTGCTACAGCAAAACTAGCTGCATGTGGAAATCTATTTCCTGGCCCAATAACAAATGTATCGAAGGTATTGTGAGCATTAAATTGTTCTCTTCCTAAAACATGATTGTCATAATTTGGTTCATTTGGTTTATCTGAAGTTTCTTTAGTAGTCGAAACTTCATTATTACTATAATTTGCTAATTCATCAGTAGTAATAAAATGTGGCTTAACATCATAACCTATTACATCAAAGAGTATAGCTTGAATGATTTCAGCATATTGCTGATTTAACCAGTTTGCGTTAAATGGCATGCTTGAAAGCACAATTGCCTCATTATCTTTAATGGAATAGAGTTCAGTATCTTTAAGGAAAGTTGAATAACTCATTGCAGATAATCTATCTTGAGCAATTTCGAGTACTTTCTCCCAAATTTCTTTTTCCGACATAAATTAACTCCATCTTTCTATAATTTTTAGGTTATACACAAAAACAACAAACGTGGATAACTTTTAATAACATCATGTTGACAATTATCCACAAGTTAATAACAATCGGTGGATAACTATATTTATTTTTAAAAGTATACACAGTGTTTTTATGTAAAAATCAATAAATAAATCCTTGTATAATAACGAGTTGGATGACTTATCCACACAATTATACTTTTTCACTTCTTCATATGTCAAATGACTGTGAATATGTTATTTAAAATGGAATAACTCTGTGAGTAAATTAATATTATCCACACTTTAGATAGAAAAAATTGTGCACAAGTGGATAACTTTCTCTAGTTATTTTAAAGTGTGTTAAAACAGCTTGGGAAATAATTTATAAAGACTGTATAAGTTATGTATAGAAGGAAAATGGTGGGAAAATGCTATGATTAAGTTTTGTAGACGTTGCAGTTAATTTAATGGCAATACATTAAAGATGAATAAAAAAATATAAAGCATTTTAAAATGAACTTGCGTTATAAAACGTATTTTGTTATATTGTAGTAGTTGCTTGAATTATGACTAGATAATAAATGAGCTAAATCGAGAATTTTAATCTAAGAAACGCAAAATCTTATCTATGTAAAGTGATCAGAGGCTACATCATCTGATGTATTAGATAATTGTATAAAGATGGAGGTGTTTTGCATGGTAAAACGTACTTATCAACCAAATAAACGTAAACATAGTAAAGTTCATGGTTTCAGAAAACGCATGAGCACTAAAAATGGCCGTAAAGTTTTAGCGCGCCGTCGTCGTAAAGGCCGTAAAGTTTTATCTGCATAAGATCACTGACTCATCAGTGGTCTTTTTTTTCGCTTAAAAAAGAATGATTTCTAGAAAAGATTAGCTCGAGATACTATATAAATGAAATTTGTAAAATGATAATGATATAAGTGAGTGATAGTTATGGAAAAACAATATCGAATAAAGAAAAACTCAGACTTTCAACGAATTTATAAAAGTGGTAATTCTGTAGCTAATAGACAATTTGTAATTTATACCTATAATAATAAAGATATTGAGCATTTTAGATTAGGTATCAGTGTTTCGAAAAAATTAGGGAACGCTGTACTTAGAAATAAAATCAAAAGAGCAATCAGAGAAAACTTTAAAATACATAAACAAGACATCATTGCTAAAGATATCATTGTGATAGCAAGACAACCAGCTAAAGACATGACAACGTTACAAATACAAAGTAGTTTAGAGCATGTTTTAAAAATTGCTAAAGTATTTAACAAGAAGATTAGTAAATAGGGTAGGGGGAGATAGTTGTATAAGACTACCGTAAGTCTAACTTCAGACAAACGTTAGCCTAACCTTGAACACTTTGTTACGCAAAAATCAAGATATTAGCAATTTATAAGTAAACAAATTACAATATTATAATGATATTTTACGTCTTTAAAGGAGGCGAGATTGGATATGGAATTTGATACAATAACAAGTATTTCAACACCAATGGGTGAAGGTGCAATAGGTATTGTTCGTTTATCTGGACCACAGGCTGTGACTATTGCAGATAAATTATATAAAGGCAAGGTACCATTAGAAGAGGTGCCATCACATACAATTAATTATGGACATATTATTGATCCTGATACTAATGAAACAGTTGAAGAAGTGATGGTTTCTGTTTTAAGGGCACCTAAAACATTTACTAGAGAAGATATTATTGAAATTAATTGTCATGGTGGCATTTTGACGATAAATCGTGTACTAGAGTTAACGATGACTCATGGTGCAAGAATGGCTGAGCCAGGTGAATTTACTAAACGTGCCTTTTTAAATGGTCGAATCGATTTGTCTCAAGCTGAGGCTGTTATGGATTTTATACGTTCCAAAACAGACCGCGCATCTAAAGTAGCTATGAATCAAATTGAAGGACGTTTAAGTGATTTAATCAAAGCACAACGTCAATCTATATTACAAATACTCGCTCAAGTAGAAGTGAATATTGATTATCCAGAATATGATGATGTTGAAGATGCGACAACTGAATTTCTATTAGAACAGTCTAAAGCAATTAAAGAACAAATTAATCGCTTATTAGATACAGGTGCACAAGGTAAAATTATGCGTGAAGGTTTATCTACAGTAATCGTTGGAAAACCAAATGTTGGTAAATCTTCTATGCTAAATAATTTAATTCAAGATAATAAAGCAATTGTAACTGAAGTTGCGGGCACGACGAGAGACGTCTTAGAAGAATACGTTAATGTTAGAGGTGTCCCGTTAAGGTTGGTTGATACTGCTGGTATTCGAGATACAGAAGATATTGTTGAAAAAATTGGTGTAGAACGCTCTAGAAAAGCATTAAGCCAAGCTGATTTAATTCTTTTTGTGTTAAATAATAATGAAGCATTAACTGATGAAGATCGTACGTTATACGAAGTGATTAAGAATGAAGATGCCATTGTTATTGTCAATAAGACTGATTTGGAACAGCATATTAATATTGATGAAGTAAAACAAATGATTGGTGATACACCATTAATTCAGACATCAATGCTAAAGCAAGAAGGCATTGATGAGTTAGAACTTCAAATTAGAGATTTATTCTTTGGTGGAGATGTTCAAAACCAAGATATGACTTATGTATCAAATTCAAGACATATTTCATTATTAAAACAAGCGAGACAAACAATTCAAGATGCAATAGATGCTGCAGAAGCAGGAATCCCTATGGATATGGTTCAAATAGATCTTACAAGAACATGGGAAATTTTAGGAGAAATAATAGGTGAAACAGCTAGTGATGAATTGATAGACCAATTATTTAGCCAATTCTGTCTAGGAAAATAGCTCAAGTAAGACGGTTAGCAGTCTAAAATGAAAGATAATAATCAAGGAGGCTTAAATTGTGACACAAGAATATGATGTAGTTGTAATAGGAGCAGGTCATGCTGGTGTAGAAGCCGGCTTAGCTTCAGCAAGACGTGGAGCAAATACGTTAATGTTAACTATCAATTTAGATAATATTGCGTTTATGCCATGTAATCCATCTGTTGGTGGACCAGCTAAAGGTATTGTAGTACGTGAAATTGATGCACTTGGCGGACAAATGGCTAAGACAATAGATAAAACACACATTCAAATGCGTATGTTAAATACAGGTAAAGGTCCAGCAGTACGTGCTTTACGTGCGCAAGCAGATAAAGTACTGTATCAGCAAGAAATGAAACGTGTCTTAGAAGATGAAGAAAACTTACATATCATGCAAGGTATGGTAGATGAATTAATTATTGAAGATAATGAAGTGAAAGGTGTCCGTACAAATATTGGTACGGAATATCATGCTAAAGCCGTCATTATAACAACAGGTACTTTTTTACGTGGTGAAATCATTTTAGGAAACTTGAAATATTCTAGTGGTCCCAATCATCAATTACCGTCAATTACATTATCTGACAACTTAAGAGAACTTGGCTTTGATATTGTTCGTTTTAAAACTGGTACACCTCCACGTGTTAATGCTAAGACCATTGATTATTCTAAAACAGAAATCCAACCAGGCGATGATGTTGGTCGTGCATTTAGTTTTGAAACGACAGAATATATTTTAGATCAATTACCATGTTGGTTAACTTATACAAATGGTGATACACATAAAGTTATTGATGACAATTTACATTTATCAGCTATGTATTCAGGAATGATTAAAGGGACAGGCCCAAGATATTGTCCTTCTATAGAAGATAAATTTGTTCGTTTTAATGATAAACCTAGACATCAATTGTTCTTAGAACCAGAAGGTCGTAGTACGAACGAAGTATATGTGCAAGGTCTGTCAACAAGTTTACCTGAACACGTACAACGTCAAATGTTAGAAACGATACCTGGTCTTGAAAAAGCAGATATGATGAGAGCTGGCTATGCTATTGAATATGATGCAATAGTTCCCACACAGTTATGGCCAACGTTAGAAACTAAAGCTATTAAAAATCTATATACTGCTGGTCAAATTAATGGTACATCTGGTTATGAAGAAGCGGCTGGACAAGGTATTATGGCTGGAATTAATGCAGCTGGTAAGGTATTAGGAACAGGCGAGAAAATTTTAAGTCGTTCTGATGCTTATATTGGTGTATTAATTGATGATTTAGTAACAAAAGGTACTAATGAACCATATCGTTTATTAACATCTCGCGCAGAATACCGTCTATTGCTTCGTCATGATAATGCTGACTTAAGACTAACAGACATTGGTTATGAATTAGGTATGATTTCTGAAGAAAGATATGCAAAATTTAATGACAAACGTCGCCAAATAGACGCTGAAATACAACGATTATCAGAGATTCGTATCAAACCAAATGAACATACACAGTCCATTGTTGAACAACATGGTGGCTCACGTTTGAAAGACGGTATTTTAGCAATAGATTTATTACGCAGACCAGAAATGACATATGATATCATTTTAGATATTCTTGAAGAAGAACATCAATTATCAGCTGACGTAGAAGAACAAGTAGAAATTCAAACTAAATATGAAGGTTACATTAATAAATCTTTACAACAAGTTGAAAAAGTTAAGCGTATGGAAGAAAAGAAAATTCCAGAAGACTTGGATTATAGCAAAGTCGATAGCTTAGCAACAGAAGCACGTGAAAAATTAGCAGAAGTAAAACCGTTAAATATAGCACAAGCATCAAGAATTTCAGGTGTTAATCCAGCTGATATCTCAATATTACTTGTTTACTTAGAGCAAGGTAAACTTCAAAGGGTGACTGACCAATGACAGTAGAATGGCTAGCTGAAAAGTTAAAAAATCATGGTATTGAATTAACAGCAACTCAAAAAGAGCAGTTTCAAACCTACTATGCGTTACTTGTTGAATGGAATGACAAAATGAACTTAACTAGTATTACAGACGAACATGATGTGTACTTGAAGCATTTTTATGATTCGATCACACCAAGTTTTTACTATGATTTCAATCGAGAAATCACTGTTTGTGATGTTGGTGCTGGCGCAGGGTTTCCTAGTATTCCATTAAAAATTATTTTTCCTCAGCTTAAAGTAACTATTGTAGATTCATTAAATAAACGCATTCAATTTTTAAATCATTTAGCAGCTGAATTAGGTCTTCAAAATGTAAGCTTTATACATGATCGAGCTGAAACTTTTGGTAAGGGAGTCTACAGGGAGTCTTATGATGTTGTGACTGCTAGAGCTGTTGCTCGTTTATCAGTGTTGAGTGAATTATGTATACCACTTGTCAAAAAGGGTGGACAATTTATTGCTTTAAAATCATCAAAAGGTGAAGAAGAACTCGAAGAAGCCCAGTTTGCAATTCATGTTTTAGGTGGAAATGTAGAGGAAACCTATACATTTGAATTGCCAGAGGATGCTGGAGAAAGACAAATGTTTGTTATTAATAAACAAAGACAAACACCTAAAAAGTATCCAAGAAAACCAGGTACGCCAAATAAAACTCCTTTACTTGAAAAATAACACATAATCCTTTACAACTAATTTAAAAGGAGCGAATGGATAATGAAAAAACCTTTTTCAAAATTATTTGGTTTAAAAAACAAAGATGACATCATTGGACAAATAGAAGAAGATCGCAGCAGCAATGTTGAATCCATTCAAATTGAGCGTATCGTTCCCAATCGTTATCAACCAAGACAAGTATTTGAACCGAATAAAATAAAAGAACTTGCTGAATCTATACATGAACATGGATTGCTACAACCCATAGTAGTAAGACCGATAGAAGAGGATATGTATGAAATTATTGCTGGAGAACGCCGTTTTAGAGCAATGCAATCATTAAACTTACCTCAAGCTGATGTTATTATTCGTGATATGGATGATGAAGAAACAGCTGTAGTTGCTTTAATCGAAAATATTCAAAGAGAAAACTTATCAGTAGTTGAAGAAGCAGAAGCTTATAAAAAATTATTAGAAATTGGGGATACCACACAAAGCGAGTTAGCTAAAAGTTTAGGGAAAAGCCAAAGTTTTATCGCTAATAAATTGCGTTTACTAAAATTGGCACCCAATGTCTTATTACGATTGCGTGAAGGTAAAATAACAGAACGACATGCTAGAGCTGTTCTTTCTTTGCCTGAAGAAGAACAAGAACCATTAATTGAACAAGTGATTGCTCAAAAGTTAAATGTTAAACAAACTGAAGATAGAGTTCGTCAAAAAACTGGACCTGAGAAAGTTAAGGCTCAAAACTTACAATTTGCGCAAGATGTTACTCAAGCAAGAGACGAAGTTGGAAAAAGTATAGAAGCTATACAACAATCAGGTTTACATGTTGAACATAAAGATAAAGATCATGAAGATTACTACGAAATTAAAATACGTATTTATAAACGCTAATGATAAAGTGATATGGAAGTTAATCTGCTTCTATATCACTTTTTTGTGCGCCCGGCATGAGCAACAACTTGACGGTGAAAGTCCGTTACAGGCTTGGTAGTAGGAACTGTTAGTGAAAGACAAGGGTGTCCATTGTGAAGTGGAATCTGAAGGAAGTCGGACACAAACACTCGCACTGACGAACAGAAATATCATATAAGGCTATATAAAATGGATAAATCTGCAAAACAAGATAAAGTCCGATACTACCCAAGTTTTATATAGTAAATGATGCGGTGGTATGAGTGGAAAGTGGTTGCATCTTACCCGGGGAGGTCTCATTAGCGATTAAACAATCGTAGTAACAACGAATAATGAGAAGTCAGCAGACGTCATAGTAGGGAAAATGTACCGAAGGACTGAACAATATTCATACAAAGTAAAGAGTGGAGGTTAGAGATTTACGACGTACAGAATACAATCACTGATTGGCAACTCATAGAAAGATAAGTAGTGGAACGAAAAAGGATATATGAGTGCGTATAGTAAATCTTAGGTGAAATGAAAGAAATGTATCGTGAGTCTCCATCTACGATGGAGCTTGTTGTAAGAGACAATAATATACAAAAAGCAATCAAGAAAGTGAAGAAAAATAACGGTGCACCTGGTATCGATGGCATGAAAGTCAGTGAATTGCCTGCACATTTCGCACAATACTTTCCACAAATAAAACAAAAACTGCTTGATGGCACGTACAAGCCACAAGCAGTAAGGAAAGTCGAAATACCCAAATCAAATGGGAAAAAGCGCGTACTAGGTATCCCTGTCGCAAGAGACAGAGTGATACAACAAGCAATTAAACAAGTCATTGAACCTAGTATTGACCGTACTTTCTCCAAACATAGCCATGGTTTTAGACCCAATCATAGTACAGGCACTGCACTTAAAGCATGTGCTACTTACTATGAAGAAGGCTATAAGGTTGCCGTAGACTGTGATTTGAAACAATGTTTCGACAAACTTAATCATGACAAACTCATGTATTTGTTTGAACGACATATCTCAGATAAAGCAGTCTCAACATTTATCCGTAGAAGTTTACAAGTCGGTGCCATTGACCTATCTGGCGAAGTCGCAGAAAGAAAGATAGGTGCACCTCAAGGTGGTGTAATATCACCACTACTCTGTAATATCTATCTACATGAACTGGATAGAGAACTGGAACAACGTGGACACCGTTTTGTCAGATATGCAGATGACTTCGTCATCTTTGTACGTACAAAACGAGCAGGTGAACGTGTCATGAATAGTGTAACTACATTCATTGAAAAAGAACTGAAACTTGAAGTCAATACAGACAAAAGTAAGGTAGGTTCACCAACCCGTTTAAAGTCTTGAGTTGTCTAATGATCAAAGTAAATGGCACTTGTCGTTTCAGACCCACTATGGAAGCAAAAAGAAATTTAAAACGCAACTTAAAGTGGATAACTAGACGAAGTAGACCAGGAACCTTCCAACAAATTATAACAGAAATTAATCAAGTCACAACAGGTTGGATTAACTATTTTGGCAAAGGTTTTATAAATGGATTTATTACCGACATAGAGTCTTGGCTACATCATCGCATTAGGCAACTGATATTAAAAAGATGGAAGAAAATAAAAACCAAATATAAGATGTTACGCAAGTATGGACTTGACCATAATAGTGCAATGAAAATTGCCAATTCAAGAAAGAAATACTGGCGATTATCATCAACGCATGAGGTTCATCGTGCACTTACAACAAAATGGCTCTACAAGTGGGGTTTGAAATCATTAACCCAACTCGCAGAGGCGGCTTACGCAAGATATTGAACCGCCGAGTACGGAACCGTACGCTCGGTGGTGTGAGAGGACGGATAATCAAATAATGGTTATCCTCCTACTCGATTAGATAGAAAGTAAAGTGCATATTGCTCATTGATATATTATTGGCAAAGCAGATGACTAAGATCTTTTGGATTAAGATTTGAATGTTAATTCATTGTTAATTAAATATCCGCAATACTGCTGCAGCTAACTCGTTTTAGTAAGAGTTCTCTTAGATTGACGGTGTTGCTTCAATTATTTCAAACAATACATGGTTAAATGACTCGTTGACAGTCGTCATTAACCTGATAACTGACTCTTCAATCATACTTGGCTAAGCATATTGTTTTACGTGAAACATGTAAGTAGCATAGAAAGTGCTAGATAATGATTCGTTTCTGTATAATAGTTTAATTGTCTTTACATAGCTAAAAATAAGATTTACACTATTACTAAACGAAACGTTTCGTTTAGTAATAATCTAAAAAAGAAGGTCAGATTAATATGTTTTCAATTTCAAGTGCAATACTTCATTTTATTATTGGTGGTTTTGCAGTTGCATTAGCATCAATTATGGCAGACAAGGTTGGAGGTAAATTAGGCGGTATTATTGCAACGATGCCTGCAGTCTTCTTAGCTGCTGTCATTGCATTAGCTATTGATCACAGAGGTTCAGAGCTCATAAACATGTCGATGAGCCTAAGTATTGGTGCTATAGTTGGTATCATATCATGTATTGTCACAGTATTTTTAACTTCCATTTATATTAAACATAAAGGTTATAAGCGTGGAACAGTATTTACTTTAGTGTGTTGGTTCATTGTTTCTCTAGTTATATTTACTGTACGCCATTTATAACTTAATAACTATATCTTTATAGATGACAAAAATATGAAATATATCAATAATTGGAGGATTTATAAAATGAAATTAGTGGCAATTAAATTTTTAGTGGGTGGATTTGCAGTATTATTAAGTTACATTGTATCCGTAGTATTACCATGGAAAGAATTTGGCGGTATATTCGCAACATTTCCTGCAGTATTTTTAGTTTCCATGTTTATTACTGGTATGCAATATGGAGATAAAATAGCAATGCATGTGAGTCGTGGTGCGGTATTTGGTATGACTGGTGTACTAATCAGTATTTTGATAACATGGTTAATGTTAAATGTAACTCATATGTGGTTAATAAGTATCGTTGTTGGATTTATATCATGGTTTGTAAGTGCAGTTATTATATTTGAAATTGTTGAGTTTATTACACATAAAAGGGTGGAGAAATATGGCTGGAAGACCGAAAGATCCAACAGTAAATCATAAAATATATTTAGAAATAGATAAATTATTAAATACGAAGCCATTATCAGCAATTACCATTGATGAAATAGCTGATAATACAGGGATTTCTAAGGCAACAATATATCGACGATGGTCAGATAAATACGCTATTATTATGAGTATGTTTGTGGATCAACTTGAGTTAATTGATCCAAAACATGACGATGTATTTGATGATTTGTATAGCTTTATTATTAAAGTAATGTCAATTTATAAAACACATGTAGGGAGAGCAGTACTAGAAATACTAATTAGTGAACGACAGACCGATGCTAAGACGCTGTTCTTACAACAATATTTTGAAATTAATAGACAAAAAATAAAAGAAATTATAAGTCCGTATGTCATAGTAGCAGAACAAGACATGTTTATAGATTTAATATTTTCACCAATTTACTTTAATATTTTGATTAAACCCCACGTACTTGATGAACGATATATTCGTAACATTTTAACGAAAATTATGACAGCATTTGATATGATTTAAAAAGGCTATACGACTACAGTAACGTTTATTATACTGAGTCATATAGCCTTTTATAGTGCTTTGTTATGCTAGAATAGCTTTTTTCTAATGGTTCTCTCCCAAATTGGACTGATACATAATTATTTTTTAAGCCTCGCTATGCCCAACCTGCATTGCATGAAAAAACTGGATAACCAGTTTTTCTGTGTTGGGTCCCTTCCAAGGGTGCTGTCTCAGCCTACCCCAACTGGCAATACTTGTAGAAACTGATTAAATCAGTTTCTCTGTGTTGGGGCCCCGGTCTTCGACTAGCACTGCTTCCTCAACTTGCACTTTACAGTAAAAATTCTATTTATAGAATTTTTCTATGTTGGGGCCCGGTCCCTCAGGAGTCTCGGCTTCAAAATAATTTATATTTTAAACTATTCACTTTTTATTCATCAGTCCTGAAAAATAGAGAACCTTTCTAATGTTTAGAGAGACTGATATTTTAACTCTGTTCCACTCACACTTCGATATAATAACTAATGTTTGTGATTAATATTGAAAAACTTAATAGCATTACCACTAAGTATGCCATCAATATCAGCTTGATCTAAACGACTATTTTTAATGTAGTCAACGCTACGTTTATATTTTTCATCTTGGAAATAAGGGAAGTCTGACCCCATCATAAATTTATCTGCACCAAATGTTTCCACAGAATTGATTAATGATGGTTCGTGGAAATTTGCTGTATCATAAACAAATTGCTTGTTTAAAATTTCCCATGGATCACTATCAAAGGCATTCCAATCTTCATAATTATCCTTAATACGAGTCATAAAGAATGGTAAAGCACCTCCAAGATGTGAAATATGGAATTTAATATTTGGGTATTGCTGAGGAATATTATTTTTTAAAAGATGTAAAGTGATAAATGTTGATTCTAAAGGCGCACCAATGACCCATTCTAAAGTATAATCATTGACAAGTGGGCTTTGCGCACCGCAACCAGTTGGATGTATATATAATGTACCGTGTAAGTCATTGATAGCTTCAAAGAATGGTTCGAATTGTTTGTCAGCAATAGATACTTTATCTTTAACAATAGTTGGAATAGCAATACCTACAAATTCTTCTTGTTGTAATAATGTCTTAGCCTCTTCAATAGCTTGATCTACATATGGTAACGATACAGCACCGTATGCTAAGAAGCGGTCTGGATATTGTTGTACTAAAGAACGATATAAATCATTAATATCATTAGCACACTGATGTGCCTCTTCTTTTGTGCCCCATTGTGGTGATTGCGGCGTAGCTGAAAGAATTTGCATATCAACACCACTATCATCCATATCTTTAAAACGTTTATTTAAATCTTCTTTAGACGCAGATTGGTTAATTCCTTTAGCGACTTCAGTCCCTTTACTTCCTAATTTACCTAGTTTATCTAGGTAATCTTCGTTCCATAAATGTGCATGTGTGTCGATTATTTTAGTCATTATTAAATTACACTCCTTCAATTAAAAAAGTTATGTAATATTTAATTACCCAAAAAATTAAAATTACAATCACAATGAAATTAATCTTTATTAGATTTAAAATTATTTTTAATTAACAGTGAACGTAGGATGTCTAGAGGGTGTCTTAGAAGAATTCACAAACTACGCGATAAAGTAGGTGCTAAGACCTATTGAGTAGTATACTCATAACATCTTACTTTCTATCATAAATAAAAAGACAGCAATCATCGAGTCGTTATGATAGATACAATAAACTATCATTAAATCAAACGACTTAACAATTGCTGTCTATATATTCAAAGTGGCTACAATAATTAGTTAGCCATACCTTGCATGCCTTGTGACATCGAAGAACCTGTCATACCTGTAATAATTAATAAAATTAAAGCAACAATGGCTAAAATGATAGATGTACGTTTAGATAAACGACTTGTTGCAAAATATACAATGCCTGTTAACAATGCTTTCAATATCACTTCTAGATTGATAGTGGATAATAATACATTGCCTTTACTAAAAATATTTAAGCTATCTATTCTAGTGTCAAGTGGATTAATACCTGCAACTAAAGTAATCAAATTAACAATTAAACCATAAATAGCAATAATGATGGAGTATGAAAATGCCGCAGAGAATAAACTTAGTGCACCAACATCAGATTTTAGAATTTTTGACATTACTAAGAAAATAACAAAGACAATAATGGCACTAAAAACAGTACCAAAGGCACCACCAACAATCGTCGACATCATATATATTGATTGTTGTTGATCACTAGAAACGCCTTCTATTTTAGGTATACTATCCATAGGAATAGCTTTATATGCTACAAAACCAGAAATAATACCAATAATGAATAGTGAAATTAGTTTAATTAACCATTTTGGTTGCGTACGTAATTTGTAAAAATGTTCGACAAAAGGTAATTTTGACTCTTCCATGTTTTAAGCATCTCCTTCTTATAAGTTATCGTAAGCATAACATTATAATTAAATTAATAAAATACCTTCATGTTATTTTTATTGATGATTTCAATTATTTAATTTAAATAAACTACTTTTAATTATAAAGTTTTACATTAAATATGATAAATATAATTTATATGTTATCATTCAAGTATAAAAAATTGATAAGGAGTCGCTATACATATGAAGAAAAAGACAATCATTTGGACAATTATAGCTATAGTTATTGTTGTATTACTACTAGCTATCGCTTTTATTATTAAACAAGTGAATCACTCTGGTGATAAAAGTAGTAATGGTTATGATACATATAAAGTAAAAGAAGAAACACCTATTAGTATTGAAGGTAAAGCATCACCTCAATCTGTTAAAACATATAATAATAATAGTCAAATTGGGACATTTTTAAGTGCTGCTGTTGAAGATGGTCAAAAAGTGAAGCAAGGAACTCAACTCATTAGCTATAATACTAATGCAAGTAAAAGAACAGACCTTGCTAATAAAGTTGACCAAGCACAACAACAAGTCAATAAAGATTATGAAGAAATTAATAAAAGTCCTAATAACCAACAATTACAAACAAAGTTAACGCAAGATCAAAGTGCTTTAAATGATGCGCAACAACAATTATCTCAACATGACAGACAACTTAATGACAGTATGTATGCTGCATTCGACGGGACAATTAATATTCAAAATGAGTCAAATGTGGGCGACGGTCAGCCTATTTTGCAATTAATTTCTAATCAACCTGAAATTAAAACAACGGTTTCTGAATTTGATATAGATAAGATTAAGGTTGGAGATAAAGTCAATGTTGCGATTAATAGTAACGGTAAAAAAGGTGAAGGTAAGATTATTAAAATTAATCAATTACCCACAAGCTTTGAAGATAGTGCTAACAGTGGGACAAGTGCAAGTAGCGCTGCCAACAGTGCAAGTGGAGAACAAGGTAATGAAGAACAAGCATCAGCAGCACAGGCTTCTAATCCAACAGTTAATGTGCCTTCAGGTGGTAAAGCAGGAGAACCATCTAAATATACTGTAGTTATCGGAGATCTTGATATTCCAGTTAGACCGGGACTATCTTTAGATGCCAAAATACCATTAAAAACAATGAAATTACCTAACAATGTCTTAACAAAAGATAATCAAGTTTTTGTAGTTGATAACAACAATAAAATTCATAAAAGAGAAATTAAAATTGATAGAAATAACGGACAAATTATTGTGAAAAAAGGTCTAAAAGCAGGCGATAAAGTACTTAAAAATCCTAAAGGAAATCTAAATGATGGAGAAAAAGTTGAGGTGTCATCATGATTGAACTAAAAGACGTCAATCGATACTTCAAAAATGGTAATGAAACCAACCACATTTTAAAAGATATTAATATCAACGTAGCTGAAGGTGAGTTTATAGCTATTATGGGACCTTCAGGCTCAGGTAAGAGTACTCTAATTAATATTTTAGGTTTCATTGATCGTGGGTATGAGGGTAACTATCTTTTTGACGGTAATAATTACAAAGAAAGCTCTGATAATAAACTTGCTGAAATACGAAATAAAACAGTAGGCTTTGTCTTTCAAAACTTTAAACTGATCCAAAATAATACGATTTTAGAAAATGTTAGTATACCCCTCATTTACAATGGTATGAGTGGTAAAGAACGAAAACAAAAAGTATTAGACAGACTGCATGATGTCGGTCTTAAAGATAAGGAAAATGTCTTACCCAATAAATTATCTGGTGGACAACAACAACGTGTCGCTATTGCGCGTGCTATTGTCAATGAACCTAAATTTATTATTGCTGATGAGCCCACAGGTGCGTTAGATTCTAAAACATCAAAGGATATTATGGAACTCTTTGTTAAATTAAATAAAGAAAAAGGTACGACAATGATTATGGTGACACATGATCCTAAAGTAGCAGCACGTGCGGATCGTATCATTCATATTCTGGATGGTCGCGTACAAAAGGAAGAGGTGCTGATACATGAGTAATTTTTCTAATGTCATTGCTGTGGCATTTCGTTCAATTTTAAAAAATAAAAGACGTAACATCTTTACAATGATTGGTATTATTATAGGTATTGCAGCTGTTATTACCATTATGTCATTAGGTAATGGTTTTAAGAAAACGACGAGTGAACAATTTAATGATGCAGGTGCGGGTAAGAATCAGGCAACCATCAATTTTAATACGGAAAATTTAAAACCACCTAAAAACAATCCTTTCAATAAGGAAGATATTAGCATTGCCGAACAAGTTAAAGGTGTAAAAAGCGCTAATATAAAAGAAAACAAGGATAGTTCATATGCTACGAAGACCACGAATGTTCATGGTAGTGGTGATGTCAATGTTCAAAAAAAATCACAAGTGACTACTGTTGATAAAGGGCATGGTTTTTCAAAAGATGACAATGAATTACAACAAAAAGTCGCAGTTATTGATAGTAAACTCGCTAAAAGAGTATTCAATAATGATGCTATCAACAAAACCATTTATATTAATGGAGAAGGATTTAAAGTTGTAGGTATTGGTGATGCTAGTGGTACTGATGAAGCTGGTATGCCTTTAAAAACGGTAGCACAGGTACCATCAAAGACGTTTGATGTCTATATGAGTGATTTATCCCAGGGAATACCACAACTTAAAGTGACTGTTGCTGATGGCTACAATAAAAAAGATGTGGCAAAGAAAGTTCAAAAAGAGCTGAATAAGAAAGCATCGGGTATTTCTGAAGGTGAGTATGCCTTTGTTGATAATGAAGAAATGATGAAATCCATTGGCAAAGTATTGGATACAATTACATACTTTGTCGCAGCAGTTGCAGGTATATCGTTATTTATTGCCGGTATAGGTGTGATGAATGTCATGTATATTTCTGTTGCCGAACGTACAGAAGAAATTGCTATTCGACGTGCTTTTGGGGCCAAAGGACGAGATATCGAAATTCAATTTTTAGTGGAGAGCGTCGTGCTATGTATTATTGGAGGTATCATAGGTTTAATTATAGGAATCATTATTGCGTGGTTAGTAGATCTTGCTACGCCTGACATGGTTAAGAGTTCCGTCAGTCTATCCTCAGTAATCTTAGCAGTAGGTGTATCGACATTAATTGGAGTTATCTTTGGTTGGATTCCAGCACGTTCAGCATCGAAAAAAGAATTGATAGATATTATTAAATAGGTGATGTGAAGCGGATAGAAAGGTTAGAAGATGAACGCTGTCTTTCTATCGTTAATGTCCATCGCACCATATCGTATGGCAAACAAGGTTGATTTAAATTGATTATATGACATTCAAAATTTATACATCAGTCTAATTTGACAGAGAACCCAAAATTTATACATCAACTGAATTTGACAACGACCCGGTTGATCTAAAAATAGATATAAAAAAGCCAGCTCATTTGAGCTGGCTTTTATCATATATAAGATTAAACAGTTTGTACGTTAACTGCTTGGTCTCCACGTTGACCTTCAGTAATTTCGAAAGTCACTTTTTGACCTTCTTCTAAAGTTTTGTAGCCATCGCTAGCAATACCAGTGAAATGTACGAATACGTCTCCGCCTTCTTCTCTTTCGATGAAACCAAAACCTTTTTCTGCGTTAAACCATTTTACTGTACCGTTATTCATATAGAATACCTCCATGTGCTTTTGCACTTAATATTTTGTAACAAATTCATAACTTAAAAAGAGGATATTCTAAACAAATACACTACAATTAAATTCACGAGCTTTTATTACGTAAGTCCAACTATACACATCATTGACGATAATGTACAGCTATTTGTGAAAAATAATTTTTTCGTAATGCTTCAAAAATGATAATAGGCTGTCGTAGCGCCTTTAGACAGTGAAAAATAAATTTAAATTTATGTCATCTATATGTTACTAAAACATAAATAATGTAAAAAATGAGGTGGGAAAATATCAATTGTTTCAAAAATTATAACCTCATCCCATCTCGGCAAGGCGAACACGGATGATAACACGTTAATTTGCTAATATGTTACAACATATGTCAGTGACTGCCACATATATAACATGTTAGTTGCCTAGCTTCGATAATTAAAAGATTATTGATTTTTTTCTTCACGACGTTTTAAATAATAAGCGCCACCTAATAGTCCAGCAGGTATACCAATTATAGGTGTTGTAAAGCTACTTAATAAAATAACGAAAACGGCTAGCACTAAAATGTTAAACCCATTGATTGTTAAGTTTTTTAAATCATCATATGATTGTGCAATGAATTCTTTAATTTTCATCATAAAACCTCTCCTTTAAATCTATTTATAGTTGTTCAAATGTGAAAGTAAGCATTGAATCTTTGTGCTGTAAATGATTAATAAGTAGCGCCTAAATAGCACATTAATAGCAATAATATTATCCTTATCCTACGCGCTTAATTACTCTATTTGAATGTAAAAATGCCATGATTGCAAATAACATATAAACGACTGTATAACTAATTATAACAACAATCACAGATGAAAATGAAATTTGGCCCATTAATTTCATAAAAGCAACAGCTGCAAAAATTGAATGTAGTAGCGCAATGATTAGTGGTAGACCAAAGTTAAAGGTAACTTTTAATAGTAGCCCCGCGAACATATCTGAGTGACTAAAACCAAGACGCTGTAATATTTTGAAATTATCTAATTCATCTTCTGTTTCATCTATTTGCTTAATATAAATGATACAACCTGCCGCAATTAAGAATGCCAATCCTAAAAAGGCAGTAACAAAAATTAACATTCCATTTGTTGCTTCAGTCTGCTGTTTAAATTCTTGGGCGGAATTAATCCCAGTTATTTGTTGAGCGAGTTGTGATGCTTGTGACATTTGAGATGCATGAACGATATTAAATCCATAAAAGGTATTCACTTTATCTTGATTTTTAAGTTGTGCCTTTAAATGTTGATAATTATTAGGACTAATTTCAATGACAGGTGAATTCATGGTCACATCGATAGGGTAAACTTTGGTGTTATCTTTGTGTGTTGCGTTTACAGTTAGATGATGACGTCCTTTCAGTGTTAAAGACGCATTAGTGTTGATGCGCATTACATTTGGTAATGCTTTAATATTGGTGACAATAGCTTGATTACCATGGACGTGTTTATTTGAACTTACGATACTACTCGTACGACCAGCATCACTACCGTTTTCAAGTATGACTACATTATCTTTAACATTATCAATGGTTAGTGTTTCAGTGTAATACTTATGAAAAGCAACATGTGCTTTGTTCAAACGTTGCTCAAATTGTTGTGCTTGCTGCCTAGATGATGTATTAAAATCATTAGGTGCATAAGATGCTATTGTTTGGTTAGCATTTGCCTGTGATAAAGTAGCAAAACATAGCGCACTCATCGTTACCGCTGAAATTGTAGCTATAATCGTCAGTGACATGGCATTTTTCTTCATACGATACATCATAGATGATGTGAAGACGACGTCAGTAATATTGATTCGCCCTTTTTTGAAATTTTTAAGCGTTTTAAAAATGAGCGACACAGAACTTCTAAAAAATAAATACGTTCCAACTACAGTTAAGAACAAAATAATAAATGGTGATGTCATGGCTAATGTCAGTGCTTTGAAGGTACCAAACATTTCAACTGCCATATAATAACCAAATATTAGCATTACGACACCTAGAACACCCGCAATAGCTTCTAAGATACTTACTTTAGGATTTACTGCATCTCTATTCATCTGATCTTTTAGCAATGTTAAAATGGTACGTCTTTTTAAAAATAAAGCACTTTGTATCATAATTAATAAATAAGCAATGATAAGCATGACCAACGTAAGTAGTAGAGCCATAGGTTCGAAATGAATAGTTAAATGTGTTGTTATATTCATCACTTTAGTGACAATCATTAATAAGAGCTTTGAAAAGGCAAGGCCACTTACGACACCAATCATCCCGGTAACAATAAAAAACACCATTTGTTCAAGGCTCAACATTTTCAATAGATGATGGCGAGTCAATCCAGTCAGTTGAAACAAGGCAAATTCTTGTGTACGTCGTTTGATTAATAAATAGTTTGCGTACATTAAAAAGATAATTATGATAATAAATAAAAATACGGAACCAACTACCGAACCTTTTCTAATAATGGTAATTGCACTATCATTATTAATATCATGCGTAAATTGTAACGTTGAAAAACTAAAGTATAAGACAATACTAAAAAACACTGAAAATAAATATAAAGCATAGTGTTTTAAATTATGCAGTAAGTTTTTCAATACAAGATGATTAAACGTCATTGACCACACCACCTAGGGTAGTTTGCAATTGAACGATATCTTCATAAAACGTTTGTTTCGTGCGTTCGTCTTGATGTAATTCTGAATGTATTTGTCCATCTTTTAACATAATGACACGATGGGCATAACTTGCTGCTACTGGATCATGAGTAACCATAATAATGGTTGTATTAAAATGTTGATTCATGTCTTTTAATCTCAGTAATAAATCGGATGCACTTTTTGAATCTAGTGCACCAGTGGGTTCATCAGCAAAGATGAGTTTAGGTTGGTGAATAAACGCACGTGCTGCTGCAGTACGTTGTTGTTGACCACCCGATAATTCGCTAGGATATTTATTTCCCAGGTCATCAATACCCAATGCTGTAGTGACTTTATGGTAATTGTCTTCCATTTTACTTGCGGATAATTTATGAATAGACAAAGGTAACATAATATTTTCTTTTACTGTTAACGTTGGCAAGACACTATAGTCTTGAAAGATAAAGCCTAAAGATTCTTTGCGAAATTTAGCTAGTGCTTTTTGATTAAGCTTAGATATATGTTCACCATCAATAATGACATCTCCTTTGGAAATAGTATCAATAGAGCTTAAGACATTTAATAATGTCGTCTTCCCTGACCCAGATGGCCCCATGATGGCTACAAATTCCCCTGCTTCAATTGAAAAATTAATATCTTTTAAGGCATCAAATGGCTGTTTACCATTATATGTTTTGTAAAGATGTTGAACTGTTAATAATGTCATGATTTCACTCCTTTCTGTACTTACCGTTATTATAAAGTCATTAAAAATAAGGTGCCTTTATCTAAACTTACAAAATAACAAGTGAATCTTACATAGTTGTAAGGTTGAGTGATTAGTCGACATTTTTTTGTAGTTGTGGCAGTTGTGTGACTTGAATAAGAGATGGAGAAAACGTTTTCGTAACTTAGAAACATTGATATCACAGTACTTACAATGAATGGTCTTAAACAAAGAGGATGTGGCATTTTTAATTTTTAATTAATAAAATAAATATACTTTTAAAAAAGTGTTTGTATAATATGTATTAAGGGAATTTAACAATTGCATATTAAAATACAAATAAAATAGAAGATGTTTATTTATGAAAGGAATGATAAATATGGCAAAATCAAATAACAGTATTAAATGGTCCAGTTTAATTATGGGTGTCATTTTATTAATCGTTGCAGTGCTTATTTTTAGTTTTCCAGTTGAAAACTTTTATGCTATTACATGGTTGATAGGATTATTAGTGTTAATTAATGGGATTATTCAAATTGTTTATCGTCGTGCAGCGAAAGTGTTAGCAGGAGGTAGTCAAGGTCTGATACTCTTTATGGGTATTATTGATATTATCTTTGGACTATTAGTTATCTTTAATGTTGGTGCAAGTTCAGCATTCTTTATTTATATGTTTGCATTTTGGTTTATCTTTAGTTCTATTGCAGCACTATTTACATTTAACGGTAGCGGTAGCTTAAGAATTGTGTCTATTTTATTCAATATATTAGGCGTACTATTCGGTATTATTTTATTATTTAACCCGTTAATGGGGATCGTTTTTGTTTCAACAATGATTGCTATTACATTTGTGTTTGTTGGTATTATCTATATTACAGATGCACTTGCTTAACATTGCGCTACAATTATAATAATAAGTTAGAACATCGTACATTAAATGACAATAATATAATGAAAAGGGTCGAGACATGATTTGTTGTCTCGACCCTTTTCATATAGTACGTAAATTATAAAATGGTTGTAATAAGATGATGTAAAAATTGTGCTTTATTGTATCCTTGACGCTTCGTCATATATTGATAAAAATCACTAGAAAATGAGTTTAATAATACATTTAATTTAAAGTCGACATCGGTATCATCTGTTCCTTCAAACTGTTGACGTAATACTAATTTTAAGCGTTCAAAAAATGGAATGTTAATCATTGAGTTAGATTTTTGACCGGACTTTTCAATAAAAGAGAGGGTCTCTAAATTTTTATCTTTCAAATTAATATAAATGGATAGTATGCCATAAAGCTTATCATATAAGGAGTCACTCTGATGGGCGTCTAAAAATTGCTCAATACTATCAAACATAGCTTCAACTTGTTCATCCATCATCGTTGTACATAGTGATGCTTTATTATCAAAGTGACGATAGAGTGTACCAACACCGACGCCGGCTTTGCGTGCAATGTCTGCCATATTCATTTCAGAGATGTTAACGCCTTGTTGCGATAATTGAATAATTGTCTCTAGAATAATTAACTTATTATGTTTAGCATCACTACGTATTTTTTTATTTTCATCAAGCATAAGTGGTCTCTCCTACGAATCTTTTTGTTCAATTCTATTAATTTTAACATTTAATCCAAAATGTTTTGCTAGGAATTGTTGATAATTATCTTTCGTGACATCAAATTTTTCCTTTTGATGTTGACTTGTTAACGTCAGATAATCTTGAGACATTGTTGCTCTACCGTATTCTTTAGGCATCGTAATTAATAGTCTTTTAACGAAAGTAGAATGCGGACTCGTTTGATTATATTCAATATTATAATCAAAATCATGAATCAATTTAGCTTCAAACTTAGCTTCATACTTTGTATTCCAGTTATCATTTTCATATTTTTGAACGTAGTAAATTTGTTTAGCGTCACTATCAAAAATAGCTCTGAATGTACCAGTCACATCTTCAACTGGTTGTGGTTCATCAGGTAGCGTGATTGGAATCACTTGTAATGGTAGATCACCAAAACCTACATCTGCTACATAATACATATCATTAAGAGGTACTGCAAGTGATACATGTGAACCGGGTAAGCTTCTACCACCACCAGGTGTATGTATCGTTGCTGACATCAATTCAGGTTTAAATCCTTTTTCTAATAAATAAGCTTTAAATAAAGTATTCATCTCATAACAGAAGCCACCTCTATGATGATTGACTACTTTATTAAAAACATCCTCAACTTCAACAGAAATTCTAACCCCATTTTGGACATCAATATTTTCAAAAGGAACAGTCAACATATAGCGCTGTGCATAATAATTCAATGCCTCTAAAGTAGGTTGGTCAAATTTTGAACGATCGATGTGTAAATAATTTTCTAATTGTTCAACATTCATAATTACTCTCTCCTTAGTATTTATATCATAGCTAAATAATAAACGTAAAAAACATATTTGACAAACGGAACGAATTCCATTTATTATAAGTGATAGTTAATTCCGTTTTTGACAAAGGAGGTGCTTAATAAAATGACAAATGACTTAACCAATCAACATCAAGCATCGCAAAGAATGAATGTCATTGCGATTGTGGTGATTGGAGCATTTTTAGGTGTATTAAATCAAACCATTTTAGCTACCATTTTGCCGAAAGTAATGGTGGACTTTGATATAACTAGTAGCACAGCTCAGTGGTTAACCACTGTATTTATGTTAGTTAATGGTATTATGATTCCTATTTCAGCATTTTTAATAGAAAAATATACAATGAGAAAGTTATTTTTCGCTGCTGTTGGCTTCTTAATCTTTGGATCATTACTATGTTTATTAGGATTTAATTTCGAAATGGTCTTACTTGGTAGGGCAATACAAGCTATGGGAGCAGGCATTCTAATGCCATTAACACAAACCATTCTCTTTATACTATTTCCACCTGAAAAACGTGGTATGGCTATGGGGATGTTTGGTTTAGTTATTGGCTTTGCACCAGCTATCGGACCAACGCTAGCAGGATGGTTTGTAAATATATTTGATTGGAGACAGTTATTTACAATTGTGTTAATCATAGCTGTGATTGACTTTATTTATGGGTACATGTCATTAAGCAATATGACAACCCAAAGTTATCCTAAGTTAGACATGTTATCTGTTGTTTTATCAACAGTAGGTTTTGGTGCACTATTATATGGGTTCAGCTCTGTAGGCAATTTAGGATGGTCACATCCTGCAATATACTTAACATTAATTGTGGCTGTCATTTCAATTTGTATATTTGTCTTAAGACAATTCAAGTTAGAGTCACCGTTATTAGAATTTAGAGTATTTAAATATCAACAATTTTCTGTATCGATGGTCATTGTGTCACTGATGTTTATGTTGTTTATTGGTAATTTGACAATTTTACCAATATTTATGCAAACAATGATGCATTGGACACCGTTAGAATCAGGTCTCATCTTATTGCCTGGAGGACTTGTTATGGGCTTGCTATCTCCTGTGACCGGTCAACTATATGACAAAGTCGGCGGACGTTGGCTCAGTTTTATAGGTATGTTGATTATTACAGCTGGCGCATTATGTTTAGCACAAATCAGTAGTGATAGTAGCCGTCTATATGTTGTTATTGCATTTTCAATTACGATGTTAGGTAACGCAATGATCATGACACCTATGACGACACAAGCATTGAATGCGTTACCGAGAACATTTATTGCTCATGGAACAGCTATGAATAATACAGTAAGACAGCTGTCAGCAGCAATCGGAACAGGACTATTAGTGACTTTAATGACGACATTAGGCGCAAAATCACCTGTTGGAGGCGTTCAAGGTGCCATCCAAGGTTTAGATATGACATTTTATGTGATAGCAATCATCGCTTTAATAGGCTCATTATTAGCGTTACTAATAAAACCTAACAATAATTAACAAGAATAATTGGAGGAATGAAAGATGTTATTAAGACACTTAGTGAATGGGTTTGTAGGATATAATATTATGCAAAGTAGTTTACCAAAAATTAAAAATGATGAAGGTATGGCTCAACAATTTAAAGAAGGATTTAATTTATCAAGAAATTCCATGAAATTAGCAGGTATATTTGAATTCGTCGGTTCAATATTCTTATTTGCCTCAGTATTAGGTAAAGTAGGACAAAAATTAGCGGCGATTGGCGCGATTATGATTAATATCGTTATGGGAACAGCAATTTATCATCATTTTAAAGCTGGACATGGTTTTAAAGGTGCTAAAGCAGCTTCTAAATTTTTCGGTATTAATGTGTTTAGCATTGTAGAAGTATTGTTAATTAATAATAGAAAATAATGTAATGGATTGAAGTGCTTAAAAGTCAGGTTATCTAACAAAGTGGACTGATATGTTACTAGCTTCCTAGCTAATTTGTTCAGAAAATAGAGAACCATAAAAAAGCAGTGAACAACTATCTTGGTTGATAGTCCCTTCACTGCTTGTTTGATGATATAAGCTAAGTGGCAGTCATAAATATAATACGAAGTTAATCTAGGATCAATGTATCAATGTCCGACACTTAGTTATTACATATTCGACCTTATATCTAGATGGCATGATTAATACTAATTAGAATTGGTCACCTAATAAGCGTTTCACTTGTTGTTGTAACTTTTTCCCTGTTGGATCAGATTCAGTCTTAATCGCTGTAAATCTTTCAGCCCAATCAGAAGTACGTATGCGAATAGGCGGATCGGCATCTTCAATGACATTTAAAATGACTTGTGCTACTTCTGCACCACTTTGAGAAGCATCTAAACCATAATTTTCTTTTAACCCGCCTAAATAAGAATTTAGTAGTGATGCATAATCCGCGTCATTAATACCACCTGTAGTTTCAAGTTGCGACAATACATTATTAGTAAATTCAGTTTTAATACCACCTGGCTCTACAACCGTAAACTTAACGTTAAAAGCAGGTTGAACATAGCTAGCAAGTGATTCTGTATAACCTTCAACACCAAATTTTGCAGCACAATATACTTCGTTAAAAGGTTGTCCTACGAGTCCACCAACAGATGAAATATTAATAATATGACCGTCTCTTTGTGAACGCATCGTTGGTAAGACAGCTTTAGTCATACGCATGACACTCATCAAATTAACATTCATTTGCCACATTAATTCATCATCTGAAGCAAGCTCCGTCGTTTTAACAAATCCTGCACCAGCATTATTAATTAAAATATCAAGACGTCCCTCAGCTTCAACGATGTCATTCACTGTTTGTGTAATGCTATTAGTATCTGTGACATCTAGTTGTTTAACTGTCAAATTGATATTTAATTCATCGGCTTTATCAAGTAATGGTTGTTGTTTTGTTAAATCCCGCATTGTGGCATACACGTTATATCCATTTTGAGCAAGAGTTAAGGCAGTCTCAAACCCTAAACCTGTCGATGACCCTGTAATTAGTACAACTTTATTATTCATAACATAACTCCTTTAATATAATGTCTGTTAAGTATATCCTTTAGTATATTAAAGTCAATTAATTAGAAATGACGTGTATTTTCCGATTAGTTATAAACCTGCTATTTGTTTAACATAAATGATTATTTTAAATGCAAAAATGGAGTGTGATAGAAATAAAATTTATTTCCATCACACTCCGGTAAGACTGCCTAAGTTTGTAAAACGCTGATTTATCAGCATTTTAAACACAAAAAGCATCCTGATGAATGATGTCATTAACCAGGATGCTCAATATTATTTTGCCCAACGATGTTCAATGTTACCGAATTTCCAAATTAAGCTTGAAATTAGCCAGGTAATTAAGAACAATGCAACTAAGATGTAACCTAAATAATCAAATTGAATACTTTGGACAAATGTCCAAAATGAGCCATGTAAATTCAGTTTGTCCGCTAAAATTTGTAATAATTCAATCATACCTATAACTAAAGCAGCAATAACTGAAATAGCTGTTATCGTAATATTATAATAAATTTTACGTATTGGATTAAAGAAAGCCCAATTATAAGCTGATTTCATAACGATACCGTCTAATGTATCTAATAAACTCATACCTGAAGCAAACAAAATCGGTAATGATAGAATACCGATAAGTGAAATAGCTTGTTGTGATGCACCTGAAGACAGAGCTAATAAAGCAATTTCACTGGCAGTATCAAACCCTAAACCAAATAAGAAACCAAGCGGCAAGACGTGCCAACTACGACTAATAACTTTAAAATATGGACCGACAAAACGACTGACAAAGCCTCGTGCTTCAAGAAGTTGGTCTACTTCCTCATCTTCGATATGTTCGCGTCGTAATTTAGCGAAAAGTTTAATCAGAGATACTAAAATAATAAGATTAAGTACACCAATTAATACTAAAAAGAAACCAGAAACTAGGGTGCCAATGGTGCCACCAATATCTTGAAAATGAGGTAGTTCATGTTGTGCCCATTTTACAGAAACCCCTAAAAATACAGCCATTAAAAAGACCACTGAAGAGTGTCCAATAGAAAAATAAAAGCCTACACCGACAGGATCTCTACGTTGTTGTAACAATTTACGGACAGTGTTATCAATTGCTGCAATATGATCGGCATCAAATGCATGTCTTAAACCTAAAGTATAAGCTAGAATCCCCATGCCAATTAAGATGTGATGGTCTCGACCAGCAATCCACAAGAAACTAAAACCTATAATATGTAAAATCACCACAATGATAATATATGGTAGCCAAGATAAACGTTGATTATTAAACATTATTAAATAAAAGCCTTCTTTCCATTTATAATGACTAATCATATACCATGTTGTTAGCGTATTCTATAATAATAATTGAGTGTGACAAAAATGTTAGACAAATTAATTAAAAAAAATAATGATTATGTGTAAAGTTTAACTGTCGTAATTAAGTTAAATTGAATTGTGATGCTAGTGATTCAGTAACATGTTCGTAGGTTGTTGCTTGAGTGATATTGGCATTATCTGAATCATTGTCAAATTCAAAGAAAGTTGCAAAATAAACTTGAGCATCATTCTCTAATGTTTGCATACCTTGCAAAGATCCTAAGTTTCCATCTGTTAAGATAGATGTAATATCAATGCCAGTGACTTTTGGTTGTGATGATAATTGTTGCAGCAAGATTTGTACACCGTGTATTTCTATAGTGCCTGGTATCTTCCAAATAAAATGATCAGTAACGATGCGACATAACACATCAATATCTAAAGAAGCTGTAGCTACTACGAAATCAAACATTTTTTGAGTTTTAGCAGTATGGGTATATGTCTGTTGTATTGTTAACGAGATAGGTTGTGTTGGCCTTACACCATTAAAATGCAGATTGTACTTATGTAATGACGCTTCAATTAAAGCAATGGTTTTAGGTCCAACACCATGTAAACTAAGAAGGTAAGCCTTTGAAAAATGTGCGACATCTTCTAAACAAGTAATATCTTCACGTTGTAGTGCTCTAGAAGCGGGTTGCCCAATTTTGGGTAAATTTGTCATTCTATGTCATCCTCCAGTCTTTGTTGAAATATACCCGTTTTAACAGGTTTAAAATATAAAAATAGCGTAAATGTAGTAGCGTTCAGAATAATTTTAAAATATTTGGAATTAATAATAATTAATAAAATCAAAATACCATACTATTACAATAAATGTTAAAATTTTAAGAATAGTAATAATTTGATATTAAGGGGGGATTTTATGAATACAGAATATAGAAATGGTATATTATTTGCTTTAAGTGCATATGTGCTGTGGGGTATCTTACCAATATATTGGGATTTAATTAGTGGCATTGGTGCCTTTGAAATTTTAGCATTTCGTATTATATTTTCTATGATATTCATGGTGTTGATTATTGTTGTAGGGAAGAAGCAACGTTATGCGTTTCAAAGAGATGTGCATCAATTATTCACTCATCCAATACAACTCATCACGATTATCATTGCAGGATATATTATCACATTAAATTGGGGAACATTTATTTGGGCAGTGACTAATGGTCACGTCCTACAATCTAGTTTAGGCTATTATATTAATCCTCTTGTTAGCATTTTACTGGCATTAATTTTCTTAAAAGAAAGATTTAATAAATTTGAATGGCTAGCCATACTATTTGCCTTTATTGGTGTACTATATATGACAATTGAAATAGGAGAGTTTCCGATTGTCTCAATCATGTTAGCTTTAACCTTTGGTGTCTATGGATTATTGAAGAAAGTAGTGCACATCGATGCAATTAGTAGTATCACGATAGAATGTATTGTGACAGCACCAGCTGGGTTAATTTATGTTATTTATTTATGGCAACATCACGATATGTCATTTGGCTTGAACGTCTCATCTTTCTGGTTATTATTTTCAGGTGCGATCACTGCCATACCATTGATACTATTTTCTGCAGGAGCAAAACGTATTCCGTTATCGTTAACAGGTTTTATTCAATATATAGGTCCAACCATTATGTTTGTTCTAGGGATATTTGTATTTAAAGAACCATTTGATGTTCATCAATTAATTACATTTATATTTATTTGGATTGGTATTATCTTATACAGTCTTTCTCAATACATTAAAATTAAGAATAATCCGGTAACAAAATAAATCATATAGTAAAAGCGACTTTTCAGATGTTGAAAGGTCGCTTTTTTATAAGGTTCTCTCCCAAATTGGACTGATACATAATTATTTTTTTAAGCCTCGCACCCCAGCTTGCACATTATAGTAAAAATTCTGTTAACCGAATTTTTCTTTGCTGGGGCCCAAATGCCCAACTATGCCCGTCTTGCACATTAAAGTAAAAATTTTAGTTATAAAATTTTTCTATGACGGGTCCCTGCATTGCTTGTAGAAACTGTTTCACAGTTTCTCTATGTTGGGTCCCTACCTCAGGAGTCTCGGCTTCAAAATAATTTATATTTTAAATTATTCACTTTTTATTTATCAGTCCTGAAAAATAGAGAACCTTTTATAAAGAGATGATGATTTTAGAGTGTCCTTAGACATACCTCTATCAGAGTTGTAACTAACTATATAGCTAGTATCCACCATATACTACGCTGCTTAAATGGAGGTACATACATGTAATTACATTATTATGATAACAAATGGGACTGAGACAAAAACATTTCACACTTAACTTCAAGAATTTGGCAGTAACTGTCTGGTTTGTAAAATGCTGATAAATCAACGTTTTACAAACCTAGTCAGTCTTGCCGGGGTGGGATTACGAAATAATTTGTTATGAAATAATTATTTCTATCCCACTCCCATCAAAGTGTCTAGTTATTGATTGATATTTTAACAATATGAGATTCACACTAGAAAATACCTAACATCTTCATCCATAGGGAGCCTAGACCAATCCAAATAATAAAGTAAACAATACCTAGCACAAAGTTCATTGTCCACCAACGTTTTTGCGTCACGTAGCCTGAAGAAAAAAGAATAGGTGCTGGACCACTACTATAATGTGTTGTAGATGCCATTAAATTACCAAAGAAACCTAGGATCAATGCACTAAATAATGGTGGTGCACCAGCTGCTACTGCAACACCTAGTAAGGCTGCATACATAGCACTGACATGTGCTGTGGAACTTGCAAATAAATAATGAGAATAGAAATAAAATAAAATCAAAATAACGATTACTATTGGCCAACTTAGACCACCTAAACTTGTGGCGATACTTTTACTAAGCCAAGGAATAAATCCTAACTTGTTTAATTGATCTGCCATTAAGACAAGAACAGAGAACCATACTAACGTATTCCAAGCGCCTGTTTCATTTAGGATATCTTGCCATGATAAGACACCTGTCAATAGTAATAAAGCTAAAGCGATAAATGCTGTTAACGTAGCATCAACATTGATAAAGCTGCCAACAATCCATAACCCTAAAGCAATAATGAAAATACCAATCATAAATTTTTCAGCTAAAGATATTTTACCCATAGTCGCAAGCTCATTTTCAGCCCAACTTTTAGCGTTAGGTGTTTCTTTAACAGTTGGAGGATACATTTTATAAATAATAAAAGGTACAACGATTAAAGACACTAGTCCAGGTACTAAAGCAGCTAAAAACCAATTCATCCATGTAATATGAATATGAGCCGTACTAGATGCTAAATTTTGAGCTAACGGGTTTCCAGCCATAGCAGTTAAAAACATTGCTGCAGTAATTAAGTTACCTTGAAACTCCGTAAATATTAAAAATGATCCCATTTTACGTTCAGTACCATCTTTAGGGTTTGAACCAAATGATTCAGACAATGATTTAATAATAGGAAACATAATACCACCGGCACGTGCAGTATTACTTGGTGTTGCAGGTGCTAAAATTAAATCAACACCTACTAATGAATAAGCAAGACCTAATGTTTTTTTACCGAAGAGACGCACAAATTGTAATGCGATACGTCGACCGAGACCTGTTTTAACAAAACCTCTAGAAATGAAAAATGCCATTGCAATAAGCCAAATGCTATTGTTACCAAAGCCAAGTACAGCAGTTTTCATATCGATAATGCCTACAAGTACCATAATGGTAAAGCCGATAATTGAAACTGCACCAATTGGCATAGGTTGTGTAATACAAGCAATGATTGTAGCTACAAAAATAGCAAACATATACCAAGCTTGAGTATCCACAGCATCCGGTTTTACAGGGGTTAATGCAAAAATAAGTAAACCGATAATAATAGGGAGTATAAATTCACGATATTTTACTGTGTTTTTCATAAAGTGTGGTCCTTCTTTCTATTTTAAATACTTATTTAAATTCAGAATAATATTAATCTCAATATATGTACAGTAGATATTTAGATTATTTTGCAAAATTATATAATTACAAAAACATAAATTACCATATCCTTACATTGAGTTAATCATTAACATACAAAAACTCACCGTTAGTAGTTTAACGGTGAGTCATTAAGATATTATTTACTTCTTAATATGCGAGACATTTCTTCAATTTTGCCAGCGTGTAATGGGATATGAATGGCATTTAAGACTAATAATTCTTCCAAATTATTACAACCAGCAACTGGTTGAGGTAATTGAATGGCTAAGTCTTCAGCTGTAAGCTGCTGTGCACGTTCCGGTAACGTTTTAATGGCTGCTAATATGTCGTCAATTGTAGGAACCTCTTGTCCCCAATCAGCAGGTTTAGAGCCATAACCGAAAAGTTGATTATAGTAGTCAACATCAATATTTTGTTTGCCAGCAACAGATAATGCTGATTCAAAAATAGTTAGTACATGCCCAAATTGCCAATGTAATGTATTTGGAAAAACATCATGTTGTTGGTCTAACACTTCAGCGACATGCCAATGATCATAGACGTTGGTAATGTAACCAACTCCGGTATTAATAACATCAAATACTGTTTTAGTAGTCATCATCATTACTCCTTGTTTATTCAGTGTTATTTCATTCATATACCCGTTTTATTAGTATATTAGACAATGACAAGACTTAACGTATTATTAATTTGAAAGAGCATTATTTTTAATATCAGTAATAGACATATGACCTGGTGAGTGTGTAATCATCAGGTCAGGTTTTGCTTGTAATGCAACGGATTGAGGTGTGACACCACATCCCCAAAAAACTGGAACTTCATTATGATGGATAGTAACAGCTTGTCCAAAGTCTGGTTGATTAATGTCTGAGATTCCAAGAAACTCAGGGCTACCAATGTGTATTGGAGTGCCGTGAACATTGTTAAAATGAGTAGTAATTTCTGTAGCCTTGATAGCTTGTGACATCGTCATTGGACGCATGCTCACAGTGATATTCCCCTTAAAAATGCCACTACTTTGTGCTGGTTGATTTGTTATATACATTGGTACATTATGATGTTCTTCTAAATGACGAATAGGTATATCAGCTTCTAACAAGGCATGCTCAAAGGTAAAGCTACATCCAATCAGAAAACTTACTAAATCGTCATTAAACCAATCCAAGATGTCAGTAGGTTGATCAATTAATACGCCATTTTGATAAATATGGTATTGCGCTACTTCTGTACGTATGTCAGCTTTGCTACCATATGTTGGAAATGTTACCTCGCCGACTTCAGCAACGTCTAATAAAGGACAAGTTTTAGGATTTCTAAAGCAAAATTTCAAAAAATCATAGGCGTACTTAGACGGCAAGATGACCACATTTGCTTGAATATAATCTTTAGCCAAACCACTAGTGTGTCCAGTAATTTCTTTGTTACTAATCATGTGACGTAATGTTTGTGGCGTGTGATTCGTGACAGTCATGTCAATCATCCCCTTATTATTATATTCCACTTAGTGTAACAAAATTATGAATAAGGGTAAATTGTAATTATAAATATATTATTATTTATGGCTAATGTTATTAAAGTATTTGCTAATTATTATTCAGTGGTCCCCAAAGCTAAATGATGATGCTCATCGTGATGTATAACTTGCAGTGCAGCTGTCAAACCTTTGACGATATCATCTAGTGACATCGCTGGTGTGTCGGGTTTTTCGATGATTTGTTGTGATAAGTAAGGGACATGAATAAAGCCAAAACGAAGCCACGGATACTTAGTTGCTTGTAAGTAACCCAGATAATAGAAGACATGATTACATACAAAAGTGCCAGCACTATTGGATAATTGACTAGGCAAGCCAGCAGCTCTTATTGCTTGTGTCATAGCTTTGACTGGTAAATTTGAAAAATAAGCATTCGCACCGTCTAATTTTATCGTTTTATCGCTAGGTTGATTACCACTATTATCAGGAATTCTAGCATCATCTAGATTAATACCAATACGTTCAGGAGTAATCGCATATCTTCCACCTGCTTGACCAATTGCAACAATCGCATCATAATGTTCAGGTTCAATTAGATGATCAAGTACTTTTTCCGATTCAACAAATGATGTAGGGAGTTGTCGTTTAGTAATGGTATGTGGACCAAGTGTATCATCTAATAATTTGACGGCTTCCCACGATGGATTGATTTCATTTTGTTCAAAAGGTTCAAAGCCTGTTACTAGTATATGCATGTTGAACACCTCGAATTATATTATTTTAAGATAATGTTAGTATAGCAAGCAGCCATCATAAAAACGACTAAGCCAACAATTGAGGTTCTCAATTGTTTAGACTAATAAATAAAAAGGTGAATCATTATGTATCAGTCCAATTTGTGAGAGAACCAAAATTGACTAAGACACTGCAATGCTAGTCGATAACTTGAAGCGGCTATATACAAGAAAAGACAATTTCTATCAACGTTCAATAGAAATTGTCTTTTTAAAATTTTATCTTTTACTCACTGAGTATACGTTTATTAAGCGTTTTGATGTTCTTGATCAAAGTTTTCTAATCGACGTTGCCACTCTTCGTTACTAATATGATGTTTAGCAACATAACGATTACGTTCATGTTTAGCACAATCATAAGAGCAGGCACCTAAATATTTAGCTTCATTCTCTTCTGATACAAGAATTTGTTTATTACATTCAGGGTTTGAACAGTTGATATAACGTTCACATGGTGTGCCATCAAACCATTCTTTCCCGATAACAGTACGATCTACATGGTTAACATCTACGCTGATACGTTCGTCAAAGACATACATTTTACCGTCCCAATATTGGCCTCGCGTTTCAGGATCTTTACCATATGTTGCAATACCACCATGAAGTTGTGCCACATCCTCGAAGCCTTCTTTAATTAACCAGCCAGAGAATTTTTCGCAACGAATACCACCAGTACAATATGTGACAATCTTCTTACCTTCAAGCATATCTTCGTGATTTTTAATCCAGTCTGGCAAATCTCTAAAACGTGTAATATCTGGACGAATTGCACCACGAAAATGTCCTAAATCAAATTCATAGTCATTACGAGCATCAATAATCACAGTATCATCATCTTCAAGCGCTTCTTTAAACTCGCTAGGAGATAAATATTTACCAGTTGTTTGACGTGGATCAACATCTTCCTCTAAGTCTAAAGCAACAATTTCCTTACGAGGTCTAACATGCATTTTTTTAAAGGCATGGCCGTCTGCTTCATCAATTTTAAAAACCATATCTTTAAAACGTTCATCAGCGTGCATATGCTCGATATATTGATCTGTTTCTTCTTTTGTACCAGACAGTGTACCATTAATACCTTCTGTTGATACTAAGATTCTCCCTTTTAAATTATGTGCTTTACAAAATGCTAAATGATCAACTGCAAATGTTTCGGGGTCCTCAATTGTTGTGTATTTATAATATAAAAGAACTCTATAGTCCATATCTCATTCTCCTTCTTACTATGACGATAAATATTAACTTTGTTTATTTACGTAATGTGAAAAACATTCAAATTTCATACTTTTACCATTATATTATTTTAACAAAGTAATGTAATGTTTCAATGAATGAGCTTATAAATCCTCCATAAGACTGATAAAATAAAAATATGAAAGCGATAACATAAATGGAGGAATGAAATTCTGCTAAAATTTAAATAGCATGACAAAGGAGGAACATAACATTATGACAGCTCAGCAATTACCTACATTGGTATATTCAGGAAAATCTAATAGTGCCGTACCTATTGTTACAGAAAGTGAATTACAAACGATAACTGCAGAACCTTGGGTTAAGATATCAGACCGAGGGCTACAGTTAGAAGGTCTCAATTTTGATAAACAGGGGCAATTGTATCTATTAGATGTTTTTGAAGGTAATATTTTTAAAGTGAATCCTGCAACGAAAGAAGTTACACATCAATTTACAGCAAATAAAGATCATCCAGCAGCAATTAAAATACATAAAGATGGTCGTCTGTTTATTTGTTATTTAGGAGATTTCAAATCTACGGGTGGTATATTTGCAGTAACGCCAGAAGGTCAAAATCAACAAGATATTATTAACGATATTGCAACCGAATACTGTATTGACGATATGGTCTTTGATAGTAAAGGTGGTTTCTATTTTACAGATTTTAGAGGTTATTCGACAAAACCAGAGGGTGGTGTATATTACGTCTCACCAGATTTAAAAACTGTTACACCTGTCATTCAAAACATTAGTGTCGCTAATGGTATTGCTTTAAGTACAGACGAAAAAGTCTTATGGGTTACAGAAACAACAGCCAATCGTTTACATAGAATTGCCTTAAAAGATGATGGCGTAACAATTCAACCTTTTGGTGCAACGATTCCTTATTATTTTACAGGTCATGAAGGACCAGATTCATGCTGTATTGATAGTGATGACAACTTATATGTTGCGATGTATGGTCAAGGAAGGGTATTAGTATTTAACAAACGAGGTTATCCAATTGGACAAATTTTAATACCAGGACGTGATGAAGGACATATGCTACGGTCGACACATCCACAATTTATTCCTGGAACGAATCAACTTATTATTTGTTCAAACGATATTGAAATGGGTGGCGGTTCGATGTTATATACTGTAAATGGTTTTGCGAAAGGACATCATAGCTTCCAATTTCATTAACATCGGAGTGACATAAACATCATTTTTATGAACATCAGGTTATCATTTGAACCTGGGGTAGACTGACCGAGGTGTAAAACATTGCTTTATGACCATCATACGATCTAGATACTAATTGTTGTGCGCTTCATATTATGTATGGCATCCTTTTGCTACATACGTTAAAGGCTACAACTTACTATATAGGAATAAAAAAAGAGAATCGCCACGGCGATTCTCTTTGCTATTAATACATTACTCTGAAATTGCGAATTCTACAGCAGCTTCAAATTTCACGTCTTTACCTAACATAACGCCGCCTGTTTCTAAAGTTTGGTTAAAGCTCATATCATAAGCTTCACGGTTGATTTTACCAGTTACGATAAAGCCAGTTACTTGTGAACCGTCCATAGGGTTTTTACTTACACCATTGAATTCAACATCAAATGTTTCTTCGTGAGTAACACCTTTAATCGTTAAGTTACCAGTTACTGTATTGTCAGTAACAGATGTAGTTACAAATGTAATTTTATCAAATTCATCAGTTGCAAAGAAATCACCAGTACGTAAGTGATTGTCACGATCTGCATTTTTAGTATCGATTGAGCTTGGAATAATTGTGGCAGTTGCTTGTAATGAACTCAAATCATTAATGTCACCTGTAAGCGCTACGTCAAATTGTTCAAAAGTTCCTTTAACTTTAGATACCATTAAATGTTTGATTTGAAATTCAATACTGCTGTGTACACCGTCAAAAGTAAAGTTAGTCATAATAAAAATCCTCCAGTTATGTTTACATAAATATATTTTTTATACTTAATATAAATACCATATCACCTATGTATGAAATATGCAAGCATTATATTTAGAATTCGAAATAACGTTATATTTTGGCAATTTTTAAAAATCTGAGGAAAATTATCGCAATACTTATAAATACTGTTGACTTTGCTAGTTACAACTCGTAATATTTTAATATAATTCTGAAAATTCAAATAATACATTGAGCAATAATTTATTGGGGAGGTTACTTATGGGAAAATATTTAGTATTACAATCAGATTTTGGCTTAGGTGATGGTGCAGTAAGTGCGATGTATGGTGTTGCACATACTGTCAGTGATGATATTAAAGTAAATAATCTTACACATGAAATACCGCCATACGATATTTGGGTAGCATCATATCGTTTATATCAAACTGTTAAATATTGGCCTAAAGGGACAGTGTTTGTATCTGTCGTTGACCCTGGTGTAGGTAGTGATCGTCGTAGTATCGCATGTTTAACGTCGACTGGACATTATATTATTACACCTGATAATGGTTCTTTAAGTCATATTAAGCATTACGATGGTCTTGAAAAGGTGATTGAAATCAATGAAGTGACAAGTCGATTACCACATTCTGAAGAAAGTCATACATTTCATGGAAGAGATGTTTATGCATACAATGGTGCAAGATTGGCGGCAGAGGAGATTGATTTTGAGCAACTAGGCCGTGAAATAGCATTAAATTCTATAGAAGAACTTGAAATTATAGAAGCACAGCTTAATGACGGAGTATTATCAGGTAGCATTGATGTCCTTGATATTAGGTTTGGATCGTTATGGACCAATATTCCTCTGTCCTATTTAAAAGATCTTAACGTAGTGCATGGTGATGATTTAGTGGTGACTATCTTACATCATAATAACAAGGTATATCAAAATATTATCAAGTTCGCACGTTCATTTGCAGATGTAAATGTTGGAGAACCATTAGTATATGTTAATTCTTTAGTCAATATTGGTGTGGCAGTTAATCAGGATTCATTTTCTGATTTATATCACATTGGTACTGGAAACGAGTGGACAATTCAATTATCAAAAGCACCAAGTATAGAATAAGTATCAATTTAGGGAGAGTTATTAAATGAATAAACAAGGTATTTCAGTTAAGACAATTGTCGCAATAGGTATTGGCGCAGCAGTGTTCGTTATTTTAGGTCGTTTTGTCGTTATTCCAACAGGATTTCCAAATACGAATATAGAGACTTCCTATGCATTTTTATCACTGATTTCAGTTATATTTGGTCCATTTGCTGGCTTAATGATTGGTTTGATTGGTCATGCTGTAAAAGATTTCACTACATATGGTAGTGCTTGGTGGAGTTGGGTAATATGTTCAGGAATTATAGGTTTCTTATATGGTTGGATTGGCTTGAAGATTAATTTATCTTCAGGACAATTTTCTAAAAAAGCTATGGTTTACTTTAATGTTGCACAAGTTGTAGCTAACATTGTTTGTTGGGCAATTATTGCACCATTTTTAGACATTTTAATATATAGTGAACCAGCAAATAAAGTGTTCACACAAGGTATGATTTCAGCAGTGTTAAATATCATTTCTGTTGGCATTATAGGGACATTATTAATTAAAGCATATGCAGCTACACAAATTAAAAAAGGTAGTTTACATAAAGAATAATGTCCATATTGAGGACACAACTGCAGCGTATTAACTTTGAAGGCAGAAAGGTAAGAGGTAGTTATGACTGAACCCATTATATCGTTTAAAGATTTTAGTTTTCAGTATCATAGTCAAGCAGAACCTACGTTACATGATGTTAATATTGATATTTTCCCTGGGGAAAAGGTGTTAGTCATTGGTGCGTCAGGTAGTGGTAAATCGACATTTTTAAATTGTATTAATGGTCTTATTCCTTTCAAGATAAAAGGTGACATCAAAGGAGAATTATATATTAATGGCTTAAATGCAGTCGATGGCAATTTACATGAAAGATCTAATATTGTAGGAACAGTCTTACAAGATACGGATGGACAATTTATTGGATTAACAGCAGCTGAAGATATGGCTTTTTTACTTGAAAACAATCGTCAATCACAAGATCAGATGCAAGAAGAAGTTGCATTTTGGGCTGACAAAGTAGGCATCCAACATCATTTAAATCATAGGCCACAAGATTTATCAGGTGGGCAGAAACAACGTGTTTCATTAGGTGGCATTTTGATTCATCGTGCACCTATTCTTATTCTAGATGAACCGTTAGCTAATTTAGATCCAAGGACGGGTATTGAAACTATGTCGTTGTTACAACAAATACATCAAGATACACAAACAACCATGCTCATTGTTGAACATCGTTTAGAAGAAGCATTAGATGATACGTTTGATAGAGTGTTGTTATTTAAAGAAGGGCATCTCATTGCAGATACGACACCATCACAATTATTAACATCCACACAATTAATTGAAGCGGGTATTAGAGAACCTTTATATAGCAGTGTGTTGAAATATGCTAATGTGCCGTTACAAGAGATACCAAATTTAGCAAACTTGACAGCTACTGCGCATCATTCCAAAGTTCAAACAGCAATTCAACAGTGGTTTAAACCGGCAAATTCTCATTCATACTCAAATAATAATAAAACGCCACTCCTTAGCTTAGCGCATGTAAATTTTCAGTATGAAACATATAGCGCAAAAGTTTTAGATGATATCAATCTTACTATTCATGCTGGTGAGATGATTAGTATCGTCGGGCATAATGGTGCAGGCAAGTCCACTTTAGCTAAAGCAATTTGTGGCTTTGTACCGGCTACTGGAGACATGAAGTTAAATGATAAAGATTTCAGTCATTGGACAATTAGCGAACGTTCTAATGAAGTGGGATATGTGATGCAAAATCCTAACCATATGATTTCTGAAAAAATGATTTATGATGAAGTAGCACTAGGATTGCGACTCAGAAATATTGCCGAAGAAGATATTAAACAACGTGTTATGGAAGTACTAGAAATTTGTGGTTTATATACTTATCGCAATTGGCCAATAGCAGCTTTAAGTTATGGTCAAAAAAAGCGAGTGACTATTGCTTCAATTTTAGTACTAGACCCACAAATTATTATTTTAGACGAGCCGACTGCTGGTCAAGATTACCAACATTATACTGAAATGATGTTATTTTTAGAGCAGTTAAACCAACAAGGCAAGACAATTATAATGATTACCCATGATATGCATTTATTAGTAGAGTATACACAGCGCACGTTAGTCATAGCTGAAGGACGATTGATTGCAGACACAACACCAATAGCTGTATTAGATAGTGCAGAATTATGTGAATTAGCCAATTTACGTCAAACTTCACTGTATGCTTTAGCACAACAACTCAATATAACTAACGTACAGCAATTCGTTAGTTATTTCATAGCGTATGATAGAGAGGTGAAGCGACATGAATGATAATACGTTAGGTTATCATCAAGGGAATAGCGTTATTCATCATATCAATGCAACTGCAAAATTAATTTTTTTGTTATGTATCTCTATAGCTGCAATGACAACTTATGATACAAGATATTTAATTGTTATTAGTATCATATCGATTAGCTTATTTAAAATGTCTCAATTAAAATGGAGACAAGTAAGTTTTGTCATTAAATTTATCGGCTTTTTTACGGTTATTAATATCATTGCAGTATACTTGTTTGACCCTGAATACGGTGTCAGATTATATGATCATCGTACGGTCTTACTGGATGGTATCGGTCGATTCACAGTGACGTCACAAGAACTTTTTTATTTATGTAACTTATGTCTTAAATATGTTAGTACAGTACCATTAGCATTAGTATTTTTAATGACGACTAATCCAAGTCATTTTGCCGCCAGTTTAAATAAAGTTGGTGTTAATTATAAAATTAGTTATGCAGTTGCTTTAGCACTGCGATACATTCCAGATATTCAAGAAACGTATCACAATATTTCATTAGCACAACAAGCAAGAGGATTTGAAATGTCTAGCAAAGCATCTTTGCTGAAGAGACTTAAAGGTATTAGTCATATTGTCGTGCCACTTATTTTTTCGAGTTTAGATAGAATAGATACTATTAGCACTGCAATGGAATTACGTCAATTTGGTCATTATAAAAAAAGAACATGGTATGTTGGTCAGAAGTTTAACAGTATCGATTATGGTGTCATTGTCATTACTGTTATATTACTTGCATTAGCAGTCGTATGTTTTTTCATAAATGGTGGACGATTCTATAATCCGTGGCAATAAGTGCGATCGACTGTAACATAGCCGTTTATTACATTTAAGGTAAGACTTCGGTTTGTGTTACTTCACACTGATGTATGTCTAAAACATCACCTACCCTACTGTATATAAAGATATAAGTGCGTTAAATATTGAAAGATTTGATAATACTATTGTACTCATACGCCAATAAAATTTGTGTATGATTTAGGCTTCGTGAATTAGGAAAGGTCAACACACATAAAATATAAAATTTTTATTGAAAAATTAATTAATTTATTAAAATAGTGGTATAATTGTGCATAAAGTTACGAAAGGAGTAAGTTAATGCATAAACGATATATACCACTATTTTTTATTATCATATCAGTTGTGCTATTAAGTAGTTGTTCCACATCACTACCAAATCATAAAAATGAAGCTCAAGCATCGCACCCTTTTGCTAAATATAAATCAAAAGTTGATGACAGTTGGCAAGATTATCACGGTCAAATTTATCATGTTTTCTATCATCCATTAATTACAGACCCTAAAATTGCTTTTACGCGTGAAAAAAACCAGGCTAAAGGAAACAATGATTGGATGATTACAGTAAGTGAATTTAAAAAATCATTAAATGAATTATATAAAAATAACTTTATGATTATTAATCCACATGATGCATATGATTTAACGTCCAATCCAATTAAAATAAAACATTTAAAATTACCAAAAGGTAAAAAGCCATTAATTATTTCAATTGATGATATGAACTACTATACATATATGAGACATAACGGTTATGCAGACCGGTTAGTACTAAATAAAAATAAAGAAGTTGTATCTGAAACTACAGATAATAAAGGACATGCGACGCAATCATCCAATAATGATATTGTGCCAATACTTAATCAATTTGTGAAAGAACATCCTGATTTTTCCTTAAATGGTCAAAAAGGTGTGATCGCATTAACAGGATATGAAGGTGTCTTAGGATACCGTACCAATGAATTAACTAGTAAGCATTATCATAAAGATAAAGAAGATGCTAAAGCAGTTGTTAGAGCGATGAAAAGAGATGGTTGGTCATTTGCTAGTCACTCATATGGACATATTAATTTTGCTAAAACACCAATAGATGGCATAAAAAGAGATACGACTAAATGGGAGAAAGAAGTAGTACCGATTGTTGGCAAGACAGATATTTTTGTCTTTCCACATGGCGCTCAAGATAGACATACACCAGCATATAATTATTTAGTGAAAGAAGCTGGTTTCAAATTTATAGCAGGCGTTGGACCGAACAATTATACTGTGGTCTCTCCTACAAATGTTTATCAAGATAGAGTTGCAATAGATGGTTTAAATTTATTTGAATTTAAATCAAAGCTCAAACCATTTTTTAACCCAATCGATGTGTATAGTAAAGTAGACCGCCAATATTTTAAAGGTGACAAGAACTACGAAAAATAATATAGCCTACATTGACCCTCTACTAACAATAAAAAGTGGAGGGTTTTATTAATAAATATGTTAAAGACTATATGCTGAGGAGTTATTTATCGAATCCATTCATTTAAATAAAACTTATAGCCAACCCCCTTTTCACTACTAAAAATAAAGAATTTTCAGAAAAAGGTTGTCTTTAACTAATAAAAATGATAATTTAGTATGCATATTACACTTTATCGTGGTAGAGAAATAAAGTGTTTAAAAAATAAGATGTAACAATGATGACTAAAAGAGGTGACTAAGTGAAAGAAGCAAAGCAAATCATAGCATTAAAGGAAACGGAAACAGCATTCTTATCATACTTTAATCAACAAAACTATCGTCTTGTTGATTTCAGTGTTATTGAGAGACTGGATTGGCAACAATTAAACCACGAAGACTTACAACAAATGGGTGAACGACGTTTTTGGCAGCACAATCGCCAAATTTATGCGTTGAGAAATGATTTTACAGACCAATTATTACGTTACTATACAATGTATCCAACTGATGCTGAAAAAGTAGCGTATACAGGCTTGATTATTCGTCATAATGATACAGCAACACAAGTAGGCATAGAGCATTATCATCCTACATTAACGAATGTGCAACATAGTTTACAATTATTTATTGATTTCATTATGACAAAGTTAAATGATCAAGTGAATTTTGTTGTGTTAGGACATTATCAATTGTTAGATGCACTTTTAGCAAAAGAGCTTCAAACGCATAAAGTGTTAGCAATGATTGAAGAACGTAATTTGTCTGGTCTAGCACAACATTTATCATCTAGTCATCCGTTGATACAGCTGTTACAACAAAATACGATTACACAACTTAATCAATTAGATCATTATATCTCGTCAGAGCACGCAGCGTTCCAAGAGTTAAAGGTTTGGCAACAATGGTTGTTAGCTCAAGGTTATAGTGACATTCATTTAGATTTAACTGCCCAGCCACCGAGGTCTTATTACAAAGGACTGTTTATACAGTGTCATTTAACCCACAGTGATCGTATCTTAACAGGTGGTTACTATAAAGGGGCTATAGAAGGTTTCGGTTTAGGATTGACATTATAAAAGGGGGGTCTATGCATGCTGAGAATTGCGATAGCAAAGGGGCGGTTGATGGATAGCCTCATAGATTATTTAGATCGTATTCAATTTAATATACTATCTGACACGCTCAAAAAAAGACAACGGCAATTATTATTAAACGTTAATAATTTAGAATGTATTTTAGTTAAAGGTAGTGACGTACCTATCTACGTGGAACAAGGTATTGCCGATATAGGTATAGTAGGTAGCGACATTTTGGATGAACAACCTTATGATATTAATAATTTACTAGCATTACCATTTGGGCATTGTCACTTTGCAGTTGCTGCGAAACCACAAATAACAACGTTTCATAAAATAGCAACAAGTTATACAACGACTGCCGAAGCATTTTTTAAAGCACAAGGCATTGATGTAGATATTATTAAACTCAATGGTTCTGTAGAACTCGCTTGTGTTGTAGACATGGTAGATGGCATCGTTGATATCGTTCAAACAGGAACAACGTTAACGGCGAATGGATTAGTTGAACGGCAACATATTAAAGATATAGAGGCTAGATTAATTACTAATAAAGCTGCTTATTTCAAAAAGTCACAGCAAATAGAACAATTTATACAATCATTGGAGGTGTCGATAACGAATGATTAACGCACAACAATTTTTATCAGAATTTTCAGAACAAGAGTCACTAGATGAATCTTTATATCCACTTATTAAAGATATTTGTCACAATGTAAAACTTCATGGAGATCAAGCTTTAAAGCAATATAATTTAACTTTTGATCATACAGCAACAGAGCATTTAGAAATTTCAGCAACTCAACTTAAAGCGGCATATGACACATTAAATTCTAAGACAAAACAAGCTTTAGAACATAGCTATGACAGGATAAAAACGTATCAACAGCAAATTAAGTATGACAATCATCATAATCATACAACTAGCGAAACATTCGAAGTCTATCATCCAATAGAAAAAGTGGGCATTTATGTGCCTGGAGGTAAAGCAAGTTATCCTTCTACAGTATTAATGACAGCTACATTGGCTAAAGTTGCTGGTGTTGACCATATTGTGGTCGTTACACCTCCACAAACGAAAGGGCTATCACAAGAAGTGCTAGCTGCATGTTATATCACAGGTGTAGATCAAGTGTTTCAAGTAGGTGGCGCACAAAGTATTGCAGCATTGACCTATGGTACGGAGACCATACCAAAAGTCGATAAAATTGTAGGTCCAGGTAATCAATTTGTAGCTTATGCAAAAAAATATTTATTTGGACAAGTGGGCATTGATCAAATTGCAGGTCCAACAGAACTCGCTGTCATTATTGATGACACTGCCAATCTTGATGCTATTGTCTACGATATATTTGCACAAGCAGAGCATGACGAGTTAGCCCGTACATATATTATTAGTGAAAACTATCAACTACTAGAAGACTTAGAACAAAGAATTCAGGATATCCTTCCAACTATCCAGCGACATGATATCGTCGCAGCGAGTATTAAAAATTATAATTATTTGATTCACGTTGCTGACATGGATGAGGCATGTAAAGTAATGAATACGATTGCGCCAGAACATGCATCTATTCAAACGAATCATCCGCAAAGGTATATTGAACAAATCAAATATGTAGGTGCATTATTTATCGGCCATTATTCTCCAGAAGTTATTGGAGATTATGTTGCTGGACCGAGCCATGTATTACCAACAAATCGAACTGCTAGATTTACTAATGGATTATCAGTAAATGATTTCTTAACACGTCATACTGTTATTAATTTGAAACAACAAACATTTGAAGACATTGCTGATACTGCACAACATATTGCTCAAGTTGAATCACTATATAACCACCAACAATCTATTCTAATTCGGCAACAATAAGGAGTGTTATACCACATGATTTATATAGATAAAAATGAAAGTCCCATAACACCATTGGATAATGAAACGATGACGTCGATTATAACGACTACACCTTATAATTTATATCCAGATGAAGCGTATCAACACTTTAAAGAGGCATATGCACAATTTTATCAATTATCACCAGCACAACTGATTGCAGCAAATGGCTCAGATGAATTAATTCAAAAATTGATGTTAATTATGCCAGAAGGTCCAGTATTAACCTTGAATCCAGATTTCTTTATGTATCAAGCGTATGCCGCGCAGGTACACAGACCTATTGAATTTGTAAAAGCAACGCAAAATTTAGACTTCAAGTTGAATGATATATTGCAGCGTATCGATGAAGTACAACCATCTTTCTTTATTATGAGTAATCCACACAATCCATCAGGAAAGCAATATGATCTTTCTTTCTTAACAGCTATAGCTAACAAAATGAAAGACATAGGAGGTTATTTCGTAATCGATGAAGCGTATTTAGACTACGGGGATGCTTACCAAATAACGATGTCACCACATATATTAAGAATGAGAACATTGTCTAAAGCCTTTGGCATTGCTGGACTACGTTTAGGTGTTTTAATCAGTACACCTGAAACCATTCAACTGATTGAACGCATTGAGCATCCGTATCCACTGAATGTACTCACTTTGAATATTGCAACTTATATTTTTGAACATGATAAAGAAACATGGCAGTTTATCGCTATACAAAGAGCATTAGCACAGCAATTAAGAACAATTTTTGATAACTATGTAGCAGATGTAATGACCGTATATCCATCACAAACAAACTTTGTCTTAACTCAAGGGGAACAAGCACAACACTTAGGTCAATATATTTTAAATAAAGGTTTTCAACCTCGTTTTTATGATGAAACTGGTATGGAAGATTTAGTGAGATATTCTATAGCAACAGTCGAGCAGTTACAGCAATTGGAACATATCGTTAAAGAATGGAGAGCACAATATGACATATCAAAAACAACGTAACACGGCAGAAACACAACTTAATATTACACTGACTAAGGAACCAATAGCTTCTCAAATCGATACCGGTGTTGGCTTTTTGAATCATATGCTAACGCTGTTCACGTTCCATAGTGGCTTATCTTTAACAATCGAAGCCAGAGGTGATATTGATGTGGATGATCATCATGTGACTGAGGATATTGGTATTGTTATTGGTCAGTTGCTACAAGATATGATTAAAGATCATCCATTTATGACACGTTATGGTTCAATGTATATTCCAATGGATGAAACGTTAGCCCGTTCGGTTGTCGATATCAGTGGTCGTCCATATTTATCATTTAATGCTCAGTTCAGCAAAGAAAAAGTCGGTACCTTTGATACTGAACTTGTAGAAGAATTTTTTAGAGCGTTAGTGATTAATGCACGTCTAACGGCACATATTGATTTGCTTAGAGGTGGTAATACACATCATGAAATTGAGGCTATTTTTAAATCGTTTGCTCGTGCGCTAAAAGTAGCATTAACACCGTCTAATGAACAAGTAATACCATCGTCGAAAGGCGTGATTGAATGATTGTTATTGTAGATTATGGGTTAGGGAATATTGGTAATGTAGCAAGAGCAGTTGAGAGGTTAGGTTACGATGTCGCAATATCTCACGAGGCATCAACGATCAATAAAGCACAAGCAGTTATTTTACCAGGAGTAGGTCACTTCAAAGATGCTATGTTAGCCATCCATCGGTTAAAACTACATGAGATATTAAGAAATGTTAAAGATAAACCTATCGTCGGCATATGTCTTGGTATGCAATTAATGTATGAACACAGTGATGAAGGGAATGTAGATGGTTTAGGCTTAGTACCTGGCAATATTACATTGATCAATACAATATTTCCAGTGCCACATTTAGGATGGAATAACTTAATCAGTAACAATGATATTTTAAATAAGGATGTCTACTTTGTTCACTCATATCAAGCGCCTATGACTCAACATGTAGTTGCTTATGCTTCATATGGTACAAACATACCTGCAATCATTCAATATAATAACTGCATCGGTATTCAATTTCATCCTGAGAAAAGTGGGGACTATGGTTTAAAAATTTTGCAACAAGCTTTGCAAGGGGGATTTATAAATGATTCAAATATGGCCAGCAATTGACCTCATTAATTCTACAAGTGTGCGCTTAACAGAAGGAAAATATGCTAGTGAAGAAAAAATGACACGTTCAGCAGAAGAAAGCATTCAATTTTATAATAAATTTCAATGTGTAAAGCGTATACATATTGTTGATTTGATAGGTGCTAAAGCACAAAAGGCTTGTGAATTTACTTATATTAACAAACTAAGACAATTAACAAATAAAGATATTGAAGTTGGTGGTGGGATTCGTACAAAACAACAAATCATGGATTACTTAGCTGTAGGTATTAACTATTGTATTGTTGGTACGAAAGCCATTAAAGACATTGAGTGGCTAACGGCTATGTCACATCTATTTCCTGAACGGCTTTATGTATCAATTGATGCTTATGGTACCAATATTAAAATTAATGGTTGGGAAGAAGATACAGCGCTTGATTTATTTGATTATGTATCACAAATTAATCATCTACCTTTAGGTGGCATCATTTATACTGACATTGCCAAGGATGGTAGGATGGCTGGGCCTAATTTTGAATTAACAGGTAAGTTGGTTCAAGCAACATCATTACCAGTTATAGCTTCAGGAGGTATTAGACATCAACAAGATATTAAGCAATTGGCTCAATTAAATGTACATGCAGCCATTGTTGGTAAGGCAGCACACCAACCTTCATTTTGGGAGGGGCTACAATGATTAAAAAAAGGATCATTCCATGTTTGGACGTTAAAGATGGTCGTGTTGTTAAAGGAGTTCAATTTAAAGGACTACGAGATATTGGTGATCCCATTGATTTAGCTATGTATTACAATGAAGCGGGTGCCGATGAAGTAGTTTTCTTAGACATCTCTAAGACGGAAGAAGGTCATCATTTAATGCTCGATGTGATTGAGAGTACTGCTAAAAAGTTATTTATCCCTTTAACCGTTGGCGGCGGTATTCAAAGTTTAGAAGATATAACATTACTATTAAATCATGGTGCGGATAAAGTATCATTGAATTCGAGTGCGTTGAAAAACCCAGATCTTATTAAACAGGCAAGTGATAAATTTGGCAGACAATGTATCTGCATTGCTATAGATAGCTTTTATGATCAAACAAGCAAAGACTATTATTGTTGTACACATGGTGGGAAGAAACTAACTAACGTTAGAGTTTATGACTGGGTACAGCAAGTTGAAGCATTAGGAGCTGGTGAACTCTTAGTTACCAGTATGAGTCATGACGGTATGAAACAAGGATTTGATATCGAACATTTAACTGCCATTAAACAGCTGGTCAACATACCTATTATCGCATCTGGTGGTGGAGGTAATGCACAACATTTTGTCGAATTATTTCAACAAACTGATGTTTCAGCAGGTTTAGCTGCCAGTATATTACACGATCGAGAAATTACGGTGCAATCATTGAAAGACACAATGCGTCAAGGAGGTATACAAGTAAGATGACAACTTACGATATTGATTTTAGTAAAGGATTAATACCTGCCATACTTCAAGATAATCAAACAAAACAAGTTTTAATGTTAGGTTATATGAATGAAGAGGCATTTAACAAAACAGTTAAGGATCAAATTGTATGTTTCTATTCACGTTCAAAACAGCGTCTGTGGGTTAAAGGGGAAACATCTGGACATGTACAACATGTTGAAAATATTCATATAGATTGCGATCGAGATACGATTTTGATTGAAGTCACACCGCATGGTCCAACGTGTCATACTGGACGTCAAAGTTGTTTTAACACAACAATGCCATTTAAAGTTCAAGATTTAGAGGTGACAGTTGCTAAAAGTGCGAAATCCGATAATCAACACTCCTATACTAAATATTTACTGACTGAAGGAATCGAGAAGATCACTAAAAAGTTTGGAGAAGAGGCATTTGAAGTTGTCATTGCAGCAATGAAAGAGGATAAGACTGAACTTGTTAATGAGGTCGCTGACGAGTTATATCATTTATTTGTTCTTTTAAATGCATTAGAAGTTGATTTCTCTGCAGTTGAAAAAGTATTAGCTAACAGACATCGTCAAGTTAATAATTTTAAAGGTGAACGACAAGACATATCGCAATGGTAGGATTGAAGTTAGTTATAATGCATCATAAAAAGTAGAGTTCTCTAATTTTTAAGACTGATAAATAAAGAGTAAATAATTAAAAACAAAAATTAATTTGAAGCCGAGACTCCTGATGTAGGGACCCAACACAGAGAAACTGTGAAACAGTTTCAACGAACAATGCAGGGACCCGTCATAGAAAAATTTTATAACTAAAATTTTTACTTTAATGTGCCAGACGGGCAAGGTTGGGCAAGTGATACGCAAAGAAAAATTCTGTAAGGATTACAGTTGACACTATTCGTGCAACTGCATAGGGACCCAACATAGAAAAATTCTTAACAAAGAATTTTTACAATAAGTGCAAGTTGGGCAAGAATTAGTAAAGATTAAAAATCTAACTAGCTTTATGGGATGCAAGGCTTAAAAATAATGATGTTTCAGCTCAATTTAGGAGAGAACCAAAAAATATTGATGTACAAGTGAGTACGACAGAAATAATGCTATGACAAATTATTTCTGTCGTACGCCTTTTTAGATTATAGTTACAAATTACATTGAAATTCGTTTTATTAAATTGTACATAATTGTTGACGTAAGCAAATTTTTACATTAAAATATTAATTAATTATTTGAAATGGTTAGCGAAACATATTTAATTCTCATAAAGAGAATATATTTTTTGTATGTTAATGTAAACGCTTACTTTTTCGAAAGTATTAAAGAAAGGATGGTTATATGAAAGCTTTATTAAGTAAGTTTTTTGGGTTTATTCCTCGAGTGATTATCAATTTATTCATTTAAAAAAATACAAATAGAGGTGCTGACAATGAAAACAAGACAAAATAAATACAGTATTCGTAAATTTAGTGTAGGTACATCTTCTATACTTATTGCCACTTTATTATTTATGGGCGGTGGAAATGCACAAGCAGCTGAAAAGCATGTGGATGTGGGAAGTTCACAGCAGAGTACAGTAACAGCACAATCTATTGGGGAAGAACAAACAAGGGAAGCAGATTCTGAACAGTCATCAACGGCAGATAAACTACAGAAATCAGAAGATCAGGCAAATACAACAAACTTACATAGTAACAAAGGTATCATCGAGCAAGATGAGCGAGATACGAATGAAGCGTTAAATAATAACCAAGACGAAACACCAGGAGCATCAACCAAAGACGGTGGTATAGAAGCTCAAGCGTCAACCAAAGAAGCAACAACGACAGATAAAGAAGAACAACATAACACAAAAAACGATGCTCAACAGAATCATCAACAAAATACAAATGCCAATGATGAAGTGAAGCATAATAAACAAGCTAAAGATCAACAAATAGAAGCAACAACTAATTTGACAAAGGACAATACAAATAGCCCAGCAGCTAAAGTCAACAGAGATGATAGTGAAGGTTCATTTGCTAATAACCAAAAACAAAATTCTACAGTCACAAGTGCTGGTAATGGACAACAGGTCTCTGAAAATGAAGGTAAAGTTGAACGACAAGGCGCTGAGCAACAACAAGTCCAACAACAGGACGTTAAACCAGAAGAACAACGTGTAACAGCATCGACATCTAAAAAGACAACACCAGTATTAGATCAGTTAAATCATACTAAGATGGATGATAACAGCCAAGATAAAGATCAAAAACAACATCGAGATTTAGACGTCTTAAAAAATAATGCAGTAGTCACACCACCAAGTAAGTCCTCATCTCAACGTGTGTCACAAACAAAAGATGATCAAACGAATAAAGTTGCTAAACAAGGACAATATAAAAACCAAGATCCTATTATCTTAGTACATGGTTTCAATGGTTTTACAGATGATATTAACCCATCAGTACTGTCACATTATTGGGGTGGCGATAAAATGAATATTCGTCAAGACCTAGAACAAAATGGTTATCGAGCTCATGAAGCTAGCATTAGTGCATTTGGTAGTAACTATGACCGTGCGGTAGAGCTATATTACTATATTAAAGGTGGCCGAGTAGACTATGGTGCTGCACACGCTGCCAAATATGGACATGAAAGATATGGCAAAACATATGAAGGTGTTTATAAAGATTGGCAACCAGGTCAAAAAGTCCATTTAGTTGGTCATAGTATGGGTGGTCAAACGATTCGTCAATTAGAAGAATTGCTACGTAACGGTAATCAAGAAGAAATAGACTATCAACGACAACATGGTGGTGAAATTTCACCTTTATTCCAAGGAAATCACGACAATATGGTATCTTCAATTACAACGTTAGGAACACCACATAATGGCACACATGCATCTGATTTAGCAGGTAATGAAGCTATTGTACGCCAAGTGGTTTATGATTTAGGTAAAATGTTTGGTAATAAAAATTCACGTGTTAACTTTGGTTTAGATCAATGGGGCTTAAAACAACAACCGAATGAATCATATATTGACTATGTTAAACGTGTGAAAAATTCTAAACTGTGGAAATCACAAGATAATGGTTTTTACGATTTAACAAGAGATGGCGCGACTGAGTTAAACAGAAAGACGTCATTAAATCCCAATATCGTATATAAAACATATACAGGAGAAGCTACACATAAAGCGCTAATTGGTGATAGACAAAAAGCAGATTTAAATATGTTTTTACCTTTTATATTAACAGGTAATTTAATTGGTAAAGCTACTGAAAAAGAATGGAGAGAAAACGATGGCTTAGTATCTGTGATTTCTTCTCAACATCCTTTCAACCAAGCATATACAGATGCTACAGATCAAGTACAAAAAGGGATTTGGCAAGTAACACCGACACTTCATGATTGGGATCATGTAGATTTTGTTGGTCAAGATAGTACTGATACAGCACGAACTCGAGAAGAATTACAAGATTTCTGGCATGGTTTAGCAGATGATTTAGTACAAGCAGAGCAACAAACAACATAAAATATGCATGTAAAAGAATAAAATGATAGGAGGGTTTGGTAATGACGGCAGACTTCTTCCAACTTATCGGCTCACTTTTTCGAGTACTTAAACAATTATTTAAATAATTAGCTCAATATAAACGTAATATGAAAAAACACTTGGTAGATGAAATCATTCTTTCATCAGCCAAGTGTTTTTGCGTGGTCATACTAGTAAGCAAAAATATTAAGTTTGTATGGTTGTTTACCTATAATAAATCTGAAAATGTAGAATTCACGTAAGATCATTCCGACACCAATACATAGTCCAATAATAAATAGTAATGATATTGCTAAGAACACAATGGTATTGTCTTCGAAAATATTTGTGTAAGCAAATAATGAATCTAAAATAATTGGATGTAACAAATAGATAAAGAACGAAAATGCACTAATCATTTGAACGGTGTTGAATAACATCGTTTTAAAATGGGTACATATACCTAATATAGCGATAAACATAACACTGTTGTAAAGCGTTAATGAATATGAAAAGCTTGTGACATTCCAATAATCACCATTAGATAAAGCGATAAATACAAAGTACGATGCGACTGCTAATACTAGAATAATGACTAAAAAGCGATCTAAGAAATTAAGAATTCGATCATAATTATATCCAATATAAGCACCTAGGAAGAAATAGAATATCCATCCAAAAATAATAGTGTTTTCACTTAAAGGATAATAATGTAGTACAGCAGCATGGAATTGTGAATTATTAGAGAAATAGTATAGGAATACTTGTTGTACGATAAATGATAGTAACAACAGAATTTTACTATTAAATAAATTGTAATTTATTTTAAAGATAATATAACTCAAAATAAAGAATTGCATGATAACAACAATAAAATAACCATACCATTGTCCGAGTAATACATTTTCAAGGAACTGCTTACTAAAAGATGAATTTGTTAATAACGATTCGCTATAGCTATAAAATAATCCCATTAAAAGGTAAGGAATTAAAATATACTTGATACGCGAAGTGAGATATCTATATGTAACCTTTTGATAATTCAACGTTGTTAATAATTGAGACAAGATAATAAAGCAAGGTGTGCCAAAGATAACAATATTTCTAATGTAAAATTGTAATACGAGTGAACCACCTCCTAAATTTTCATGTTCTAAGGTAATTTGAGTTAATAAGTGCGTAATAATGATAATCGAACAAATTAAAGCTCGTAAGTATACTAATTCAAGTCTAATCTTCTTCATGAAATCCGTCCCATCTCTTAATTAAATGCTCGAATGCATCATCACTAATTAATATTCTTGGGATGTAGTAGTCGTCGGTGTCGGGCGTGACTGCTTTTTCTTCTAATGAAAAACCATATTTAATACCTGCTTTTTTAAGAGCGGGCAATTTATCATCATTCATTAAACCGTAAGGATAGGCAATTGTTTTTTGAGGTTTATGAAAATGTTTCGTTAAATAATCGTCACTTTTTTCAATATCTTCAGTAATTTTACTGTTCGATGTTTGTAGCATTTTTGATTTGTTATTTTTATACAATGAATGTAAATTGTCGGTATGTGTTTCAAATTCCCATAAACCTGAGTTATACATCTCTTTTAAATGTGGTTCAGTAATCATATTTAAGTTATGGAAATTCTTTTCGCCGACATGTCCTGTAATGACAAATCCAGTTGCTGGAACTTTATATTTCTTTAAAATTGGATAGGCATTTTCATAAATTGTAGCATCCATGTCGTCGAAGTTTATCCAAACACTACGTTTAGGAAACTTGCCCTTCTTTTTGTAATAAAGAAATTCTTTTAATGTTAAGAATTTAGCATCATGTTTTTTCAACCACTTAATTTGTGACTCGAATTGAGATTTAGAAACACTATAGTTCTTAATTTCTTTACTACTAGAGAAGAAATAGATAAAGTTGTTGAGAAATCCAGATTTTCTTACTCTATGATAATTAAGTGCTAAGGCACTATTTTTATGATATTTAAGTTTTTTAGGCTTACCATCATCACTGTCTGCATGTGCAACATTGTGAATTGGAGTAATCATTGGTAAGATGAGAATGATACTCATTACGATAAGTAAAAATTTATTTGGTTTCACGCTGATGTCTTCCTTTCTGCCATCTTTGAATTAACAAGCAAATTGTGAAAAAGACAAAGATGATAATTGAGAAGATCCCCATTATTTTGAAAATTTTGAATATTTCGGTATTTTCGATGTTTAATGCAACACGAATTGTAATAATGCTCTCATCTTGAATATCAAAGATTGTGCCAATATAAACAAGTAGTACCACGACACAATAAATCCAAAAGATACAAGAAATGGCAATTAGTGATGTTTCTCTAACTATATTTAAGGATGATTTTAGCGTTGGATATTCCCTCTGTCTGGGCTTGACCATGTTGCGTAACCACCTTTCTTTCTTTTTAATGCCTTAGGAAACGCGACTAATACAACTGCGGCATTGATAATCCAATAGACAGTTGGGTACCAGCTGACGAATATCAGTCCGGCCATATTTTTCTTTTCGTAGCGACTATCGATAAAGAGTGCGACTGTAAATTGAACAACGTTTATAAATGTCATAGTAAATGATGAAAATAAGAAAATAGAAAAACTATATGTCATAAATGTATAATCTAGGAAATTAGCAGTGATGAGTAAATATCCTAAGTATAAGAGAACAATGTATACCCATAATATTGAGATAATTTGTTCAAACATTAATATATATAGTGGGAATTTTCTTTTTTTCATCGTTGTGAAAAAGTCCCTAAGTAATACTTCGTGACCACCTTGCGCCCAGCGAACACGTTGCTTCCATAAACCTCCCAATGTTTCGGGAACAAGCATCCAACACATTGCGCGTGGTTCATACTTAATATGATAACCAGATAAATGAAGCTTCCAAGATGCGGCAATATCTTCTGTGATCATATCAGTATCCCAGTAGCCAACATTTTCAACTGCACTTTTTTTGAATAACGTGAAGACACCTGAAATCGTATTAACAGCACCAGCAAGTGTTTGGCTTCGCTTAATACAACCAATTAAGCTAGCATATTCAATCGTTTGGATTTTACCTAAAATAGAACTTTTATTACGTATTCTAGGATTACCAGTGACCGCACCAAGTTTTGGATCATGTTTAAAGTTCTCAATCATGTAATACGGTGCATCTTCAGCCACAATTGTATCGGCATCTAAACACATAACATAATCATAAGATGCATGTTTAATACCTTGGTTAAGGGCATTTGCCTTACCTCTGTTTTCTTGCAAATCTACAAAGATGAAGTCGTTATTTGGATCTTCTTTCATTTTGTAGATAAGTTCAGCTGTGTTGTCAGAACTGCCGTCATTAATAATGATGATTTCTTTTTTCTCATATTTTAATGACAATACGTTAGACAACGTGTCTTCGATTGTCTCGCTCTCGTTATAACACGCGAGTAAAAATGAAATACCTTCCAATTTTTCAGGATCAATGTCTAATTTTCGGTGCATTTTATGTGTTATTTCTTTAGTAAAGAAGTAATAAATTGAACCTACAATCCAATAAATAGACATGAAAACCGGATAAAAAAGTAAAAAGTTAAAAAAATGCAAGATGTTTACCTACCTTTCGTTAGTTAGGTTGTAAGCCATATGGTAATTGATAGTATTTTAATTTGCAATAGATTGTTGTTATAATTAAACGGAAATATTTGTAATTGCAACTTAATTTTCCTGTAACATTATGTGATTAATTTTCCGTAGGGGGTTTTAAAAATTGAAGGATAAGATTATTGATAATGCAATAACCTTATTTTCAGAGAAGGGGTATGATGGTACAACACTTGATGATATAGCTAAAAGTGTGAATATAAGAAAAGCTAGTGTCTACTATCATTTCGGTTCAAAAAAGGATATTTATGAACGAAGTGTAGAATGCTGCTTTGATTATCTGGCCAATACTATTCTGATCAATCAAAATAAGTCCAATTATTCTATTGATGCACTATATCAGTTTTTATTTGAATTTATTTTTGATGTTGAAGAAAGGTATATTAGAATGTATGTCCAATTGTCTAATACACCGGAAGAGTTTTCTGAAGATATTTATAATCAAATTCAGAGCTTAAATAGTAAGTTGAGCGATGAAGTATCAAGGTTTTACGATGAAACGAAGATGACAATGTCTGAAGAAGATTTTAAAAACTTGATATTGCTGTTTTTAGAAAGTTGGTATTTAAAAGCGTCATTTTCTCAAAAATTTGGAGAAGTTGAAGAGAGTAAAAATCGCTTTAAAGATGAAGTTTATTCACTTTTGAATATATTTTTAAAAAAATAGCCGTGTAATATATTTGTAATAAATGACTTCTCTATGTAACAAAAGACATGATATTAATTTTGAAAAATTAGTATAGTTGACAATACACCTCAGAATTGAGATTCTTAAATATGGATAATATATAAATCAAATACAATACATTAAAATAAATATCAATTATAATTTGTGGTTATTCTTTGGGAACTTGTTTAAGACATCTGATATTACCGTTAAAGTGCGTAACATTTATTTAACCCCAATGGTATATGTAATATCCCCTAAAGTAACGTAATCACCGAGACTTTATTTGGACAACATCCAATATAAATAAAGTGCATCATATGAGTGTCTATCCATAAAATACTGAATACTCACGTCTAAAGTGGATATTAGAATGCTACTTTAGTATTCAGTATCTGTCACAAGGATAGGTGCTATTTTTAGTGTTTTAATAAATCGGATTGATGAAAAAAATCGTTAATTTTTCATCAATCCGATTTTTTGTTTTGTTTGGGATATATGACATTTTAACGTTGTTGAGGTAACTAGGGTAGGCAATTTGAATTTTGATAAGCAATATTTATTAAAGAATTTATAGTTGTTGTTAATGATGGTAGCGCATGTTGATTGATTCAACATTTTACTTTGAAGTACGCCAGAATGTAGTGACATTTGCTTTTTCAGTTATATTTAACTTAATCATGTCACGCAACAAGTCGTAATCAATATGGTCATGCCATTTTATACGAAAGACAAATTCAGTGTGACTATAACCGTTATCTTGAATTCGTTGAGTGAAGTGCTTTAAACAACCTGGTTCTGGTGATACAGTAAAATGCTTTTTAGCAGTACTAAAACCAATAATAAATGTATCGTGATGTGTGAATATAGGTTGATTCCATTTAATGATAGATTGTAATTCTGGAAACTGTTGTTCAATCCATTGAAAAAGAACGTTTAATTTATGTCGATAACTATCTTGAGTGATGTCTGAAAGGAATGCTTCGTACGCTTTAGTCACAAATAAACCTCCTCATCGTTTTCATTATCATAGCACGATGATTCATAAATGTTATATTAAACGCTTAATTTTTGTCTAACAGCTATATTAATAGGGAATAACATAATATTAAGTTAAAAATAATAAACACTTATGATGTGTTCATTGAAGAATTTTAGGAGGAAAAGTTATGGATTATACATTACTAGGGAACTCTGGACTTAATGTGTCAAAATATGCTTTAGGTACAATTCCTTTTGCTGCTACAAATGGCTTTGAAAATGCTGGCGGTATGTCTAAAAAAGATATTGATCGCATGATTGATTATGCGTTAGATGAAGGTATCAACCAATTTGATACGGCGAACTTGTATGCTAAAGGTGATGCTGAAATAGCTTTAGGAAAATCTATTCGTAATAAACGAGATCAAATGGTTATTAGTACCAAAACTGGTTTTCCATATGATAATAATCCCAATAATATAGGAGCATCTCGACTTAACATTGAACGTTCAATTGACCACTCTCTTAAACGTTTAGGCACAGATTATGTTGATTTATATTATGTTCACGTATGGGATGGTCAGGTACCTGTTGAAGAAACGGTACAAACAATGAACGATTTGATTCGTGCTGGGAAAATACGTTATTGGGGTGTGTCAAATTATAGTGGCTGGTCATTAGCTAAGACGCATACTTATGCTGTACAAAACCACTTAGCACCACCAATAGCTCAACAAATTTACTATACACCTGAGTCTAGAGAAGCTGAATATGAATTATTGCCTGCCGGTAAAGAACTGGGTATTGGTAATAGTATTTGGTCTCCATTAGGTGAAGGTATGTTAACAGGAAAAATTACCAAGCAACATAGACAAGGTGACAAAGGTACACGTCAAGGTGATGGTTGGGCTGAACCGTATATTAAAGATGCTGATCTATTTTATAACTTGATTGATATTTTGACACAGATTGCTCATGCACACAGTGTATCAGTACCACAAGTTGTTTTAGCATGGTTACGCCAAAGACCTAATGTTGATTCGATTGTCTTAGCAGCACGTTCAAAAGAACAGTTACAAGATAACATTGCGTCATATCAGTTACAATTAACTTCTGAAGAAATTGATATGATTTCAACATTAACGACTCCAGAACCTATTTATCCATTATGGCATCGTGCTATGAACGCTTATGATAGAGCATCGAATGCAGAAAAATCATATCTAGCAGCATATAATCACCTGATGTCTAAAAAACCAAATATCATTCAACAACATTAATACAATAACTTATTAATAGTTAAAAGGCTGTCAACAATATTAGTTGGCAGTCTTTTTTCACTACATAAGACAATAAAAAATTCAAAAATAACAATATAAAATCAATGTAGTTGTCATATTAATTATGTCAATTGTAAGATGATTTTATATGATAATATGTCATAGTATTAGAAGGGGTGATGACATGCAGTTTAGACATGCAACTTTAAATGATTTAGATGAATTGATTAGAATCGAGAATATAGGTTTTTCAGAAGAAGAGCGTGCATCAGCTGAAGCGTTAAGAGAGAGAATTAATTATATCAATGATACGTTTATCATTTTAGAAGATCATGGAGCAATTGCGGGGTATATTAATGGGCCAGTTATAAGTCAAAGATACATAACCGATGATTTATTTGAGCATATTGATAACAATCCTGAGCAAGGTGGTTATTTGAGTGTCTTAGGTGTTGCTGTGGCACCTGAATATAGAAACCAAGGTATTGCTGGACGTTTGTTAAAATATTTTGAACAACTTGCACAACAACATCAACGCACAGCTGTAACATTAACTTGTAAAAATGAATTAGTTTCACTCTATGAATATTATGGTTATATTAATGAAGGTGTTTCTGAGTCATCTCATGGTGGCATAACCTGGTATAACTTAGTAAAAGATGTTTATTGAGTGAAGATAGATAATGAAGTGGAAGTACTATCACTATGAAAAGATAGCTGATAGACTATGCGAACTACGTATCTATACTTTTATATATAAGGAGACGGCAATGGAGACGATTTATGTAGCTGGTGGATGTTTATGGGGCGTTGAAGCATTTTTTTCAACAATTCCTGGCGTTATATCTACAGAAGCAGGGCGGGCAAATGGTTCATCTTTAGATTTACAAGGAGATTATGATGGTTACGTTGAATGTGTTAAAGTAGATTTTAATCAACATAAATTAACGGTATTTGACGTTATAACATATTTATTCGAAATCATAGACCCATATAGCATCAATCGCCAAGGTAATGATGTCGGTCGTAAATATCGTACAGGTATTTATAGCTTAGTAAACCAGCATCTCATTGAAGCACGACAATTTATCAATCAGAGACAAGATAGAGAACGCATTGCAGTGGAAGTCTTACCTCTGTCTAACTATGTTAAAAGTAGTGAAGAACATCAACAACATTTGAAAAAATGTCCAGAAGATATTGTGATGTGTCACATTCATCCAGAGTTATTATATAAATATAGATATGGCGATTAAAAATAGAGAAAGGTGTGAACGATGATGCCAACATTCAATGCCAACGACATTTCTGCTAAAGATAATTATAAATTATTGATAGGGTCAATTATTCCTAGACCTATAGCATTCGTCACTACCATGAATCAAGATCAATCTATTAATGCAGCACCGTTTAGTTTCTTTAATATTGTTAACAATGAACCGCCAATGATAGCGATAGCTGCACAACGGTCTAACGGAAAACGTAAAGATACAGCAGTTAATATCGATAGTAATGGTGACTTTGTTGTACATATTACTGATAAAATTAATGTTGTTGATATTAATGAAACAGCAGCTCCCTTGCCATACAGTGATAGTGAGTTAGAGCGCACGGCTTTTACAACAATAGCATCAACTAATATTACAACGCCTGGTATTAAAGAGGCGAGTATTCGTTTAGAGTGCCGCTTAGATCAAATTGTTGTCTTAGGTTCCGAAGACAATGGTGCGGATTTAATCATTGGTGAAGTTGTGACATATCATATAGAAGATGATGTATATAAAGGGGATTATAAAATAGATGCCACACATTTAAACGCAGTATCACGTTTAGCGGGTAATGACTACGCTAATATAGGTGACATATTTACAATAAATAGACCAACTGAATAAGTAGAATGCAATCAATATAGGTTCTCTCCTAAATTGGACTAATATATAATTATTCACTTTTATGTATTCGTCCTAAAAAATGGAGAACCTCAATATATTATTTAAGTATACATGAATACAAAAATATCCCCTGTAAATTAATGATTTGCAGGGGATTAATTCAATAATTAACTATTTGCTTTTACTACCACCAATAGTATCTAATAGGCTTAATGTTGCAAGTTCAACTAAATCAAGTGCGTGTTGCGCACCTTTTTTACCCTGGCCAGCTTCGAAGTGTTTATAGACAGCGACACTTAAAATACCAATTGTTGATAAAGAAGCAAGTCTTGAAACATTTTTGTTTAAGAAACTCACTGAATATAATGCAGCTGTTGCAGCCTCAGCAGCACCTACATATTTAACCATACTTGATGGTAAACCAAAGACATTTGAAAATGTATCTTGCATATCTTGGTTATCTTTTAATTTTGGTTTGCTCGCTTCGTATAGTTCTTTAGCAATTTTTAAATTTGTTACATAACGTAAAATCATAATTCATTTCCTCCAAATAGTTAATTATTTTTAAAGTGCTTATCAACGATAGGTTTTACTTTTTCGCCAAACAATCGAATAGCTTCCATTGTTTTATCGTGTGGCATAGACCCTACAGGTATGTGTATCATAAAACGATTAATACCTAAACCTTCTATCGTCATAATGATTTTCTGTGCTACAGTTTCAGGACTACCTAAGTAAAGTGCACCTTGGTTGCCAATTTCACGTTCAAATGAATTTTCATCATAAGGTGGCCAACCTCGCTCTTGTCCTAGTACGTCTTGGTGTGCTTTCAAAGAAGGGAAGAACTCATGTCGGGCCTGTTCATCAGTTTCAGCAATGTAGCCCCATGAATGTACGGCTATAGGTAACTGTTCACTATTATGTCCATAGGCTTCAGCAACTTGTTTATATACTTCGATATTACGTGTGAAACGCATAGGGTTGCCACCAATAATAGCATATACAATAGGTAAACCTAAAGCGCCAGCTCTTAAAGAAGACTCCGGAGTGCCTCCGGTAGCAATCCATATTGGTAAATCACCATACTCAGTTCGTGGATAGACACCCGCTTGTTTTAAACTAGGTCTAAGTGAACCTTCCCAAGTGATGACTTCATGTTGGTTGATTTGCAACAGTAATTCTAATTTTTCATTAAATAAAGTTTCATAATCGTCTAAATTAAAGCCGAATAGTGGAAAGGATTCGATAAATGAGCCTCTACCAACCATGATTTCAGCTCGACCATTTGACACGGCATCTAAAGTTGAGAAGCGCTCGTAAACACGTACAGGGTCATCTGATGATAATACTGTGACTGCTGATGAAAGCTTAATATTTTTCGTCCTACATGCTGCAGCAGCTAGAACAGTGACAGGATCAGACACAGCGTAATCTTGACGGTGATGTTCTCCTAAACCATAAATATCTAATCCCAATTGATCTGCTAGTTCTATTTCTTCGACAATGTTTCTTATTCTTTGTGCTTGTGGGATAGCCTTTTCAATGCCATTAGGTGTATGAATAGGTCCGTTATCAGCGAAAGAAGTTAATCCAAGTTCGATTTTCATTAGTACACCTCTCTAGGTATATTTTTTATACTCGGTTCATTGTAATGTGCAATAAGTGTTCTGTCAATGATTATATTTCGAATTAGAGATTTTTGGTTGCATAATTTTAATGAAGCTTATAATTATGGTGTATAAGTCATTTACAAATAAGTATTAGATGTATGTTTAAAATCAATCGGAAGTAAAATGAGGGAGAGGTGTGAACGATATGCAATATTCACCAAAGCAAGAAGTTAGAAGTCATTTAAAAACTTAAAATAAGAAAAAATAATGCTGAAGGTAGGAACTATTTTAATAACTTTAAAAATCATTAAAGTAATACTTTTTACTTTATACTTAATATAGTAAATTATCATTAATAGAATTTGCTAAAAGAGCTAGATTTTTATGTGGTTACGATTTTCTGTGCAATTAATGATGTCTATCTTGATGTTGATTTTTATATATCAGCAGGTAAATCAGAGTCATTTAGATTTTTGGTTTATTATTTATTTTTTACTCTTTATGGTTGTGATTTTATTTTGGCCAGCTTCTAAAAAACGAAAGTGAACTATGAATTGACGGATTTTGAAAAAAAGAGCACAATACCCTATCATTTAAGTCACCACAACTATAGAAAGAGAGGGATTGCGCCTATACTTAATTCTATTATAAAAATATTAGATTATAAAGGGAAATACATTATATTTGAAGATGACGTTGAAGAAGTTTATATGGATTTAGTGAGAACTTTGATTTATAAAAGCTACGCTGACTTATGTAATTTTCCAGTAAATTGGTATATAATTGGAATTAAATATTTATTTGAAGAAGTATGGAAGGAGTAAGTTGATGGCAAACATTCATTCACACCCATTTAAGTTTTATGTGAAATTAACATGCTCAGCCATGATTTTGAGTAGTTCTTTAATGACTGTTAACATCAGTAATCATGATGCACATGCAGAAGATAATCAACGTACTGCAGTTGATGAGCAAGTACGAGATAAACAATTAGAACAAGACATTAAAAATGCTAAGAACGACATTTCAAAAATGGCGCATTTGACTGATAATAAGAAAGCACAATTTAAGAAAAAATTAGAAAAAGTAACATCATCTTCAGACATTGATGATATCGTTCAACAGGCTAAGGACGACAATAAAGCTAAGCAACAAGATACAACTAAAGATGATAACGATAAATCTGCTAGTGAAGTAGATTCAACAAAAGCTAAGAGTGATGACACTGAAGAGAAACTTGATCAATTTTTAGCTGATTTAGATGAATTAAACGATAAAGTTGATAGTAGTCAACAAAAAGAAATGATAGAAGATAAGACATCAGCATCGCCAAAAGAAGCAACTAAAGAAAGAGGTGCAACTGATGATCATGCTGAACGTGATGATGTCAGTGATAAGGTAGATCAAGCATTAAGTGATTTAGATAAGATAGATCAAGCGACTAAAGAAGAGAATCAAAGTTCTAATACTAGTGAAACTAATACTCAAAATCATAAAGCACAGTCATATGATGAAGCGTCTACTAACGACAATGACAATGATGTATCAAAAGATGGAGCTCAAGATACCATAAAGAATCAAGATATCATAAAAGATCTTAGTAAAGAGGATGTACTATTCAATAAGAATGAAGATAAAGCTAATAACATATCACAACAGTTACAAGGTAGTGATAAAATCAATTATAATTTAGCATCTAAAATGACGCATGACACTAATCAACCAGCAAAACAATATACCTTACGTAAATTAAACGCTTTACAGAATTTGGATAAACAAATTAATAAATCAGATTTATCTGCTTCTGATAAAGCAACTTTGAAAAAAGAAGTAACCAATACTAAACAAAGTATAGCTAGACAAAGACAAATTATCTTGCAGCAATTAGCTAATACTAAAAATAAAGAGCAAGCTGTACAAAATATTGTTAACAGTGTCTTTAGTAAAAATGAAGCGGACCGAATATTAAAAAATATTACAACGACAAACCAAACAGATCAGCAGATTGCAGATCAAATTGCTCATCACATCGATGGTCTGACATTAAATAATAGTGATGATATCTTGAAAGCTATGTTGGATCAATCTAAAGATAAAGAACAATTAATTAGCCAATTATTAGCAACAAAATTAAGTTCAAAAGAAGCACAGTCATTAGCAAAACAATTTGTAGATAAAAAATTGACTAATGGTCAAATTGTTGATCAGCTTAAACGTCATTTTATATCATCTGGAAAGGCAACTGCGGATGATATTTTACAAGAAGTGATTAATAATGCTAAAGATAAAAGACAAGCGATCGAAACGATTTTAGCAACACGTATTGAACAAGGCAAAGCTAAATTATTAGCGGATTTAATTACTAAAGCAGAACAAGATCAGTCTAAGATACTTAATTTAGTTAAAGCAGCATTGAATGGTAAAGCGGATGATTTATTACAATTGCAACAGCGTTTGAATCAAACGAAACAAAATATTAATGGTATTTTATCACCTATCACAAATCGTCCTAGTTTGTTGGATAGAGTGAATCACAGAAATAGTTCTGATCATCTCGGTCAATTGTCAAATGTATTAAATGATGGCGCAGGCTTATTAGGTGGCCACAGTATCTTGGATGACATTCCTGATTTACCAACACCGACGCCAGAAGATACGTTGACATTAGGTTCAGGTGATGGCTTGTTAAGTGGCTTACTTGATGATGATGGTAATATTTCTCTACCTAAAACTGGGGAAGCCATTAAACACCATTGGTTACCGTTATCTGTCATCTTATTGTCAGCAGGCCTTGCTATTATTGCATTAAATCGTTACAACAGACGCAAACACAGCTAAAAAATGCTATAGCCTAGCTCAACGATTTTTAAAATGCTGAAAAATATAATACAATAATCTCTTATTATTGAAATAAGTAGAGGAGAATAGCAATGTCTCAGAAAAATGCGTTACTAGTTATGGATATGCAAGAAGGTATAGCTAGAAGTATGCCGAGAATTAATAATGTTATTAAAGCTAATCAAAGAGCAATAGTAGCAGCTAGAAATAATGATATACCAGTATTTTTCATTCGTTTGGTCTTAGATAAACAGTTTATGGATGTTTCTCCAAATAATAAAGTGTTCTCAAATTTTAAAGCACAAGGCTATGGCATGACAGAGCAAGATCAATCAACAACAATTCTTGAAGAATTAGCACCATTAGATAGTGAGCCACAAATTGCTAAGCGTCGATTCAGTGCGTTTGCTGGAAGTGAGTTAGAAGTTTTATTACGTGCCAATCAAATAGACCATCTCATTCTTACAGGTGTGTCAACAAGTGGTGTTGTATTGAGTACAGCTTTAGCAGCAGTAGATAAAGATTATATAGTTACCGTATTAGAAGATGCAGTAGGAGACCGCTCAGATGATAAGCATGATTTTATTATTGAACAAATTTTAAGTCGTTCTTGTCATATTGAATCGGTGGAATCATGGAAAGGTACCTTGTAATAAGATGTTAAACAAATAGTGACATTAAAAATACCCAAGAAACAATCATGACTGTTTCTTGGGTATTTTTGGTTCTCTATTTTTAGGACTGATAAATAAAAAATGAATAATTATGTATCAGTCCAATTTGGGAGAGAACCGTATTTTTTGACTCATACTTTTATTGACATTCAATTAATGGATATCAAAAAAACGTCATTATATATTATAGTTATTTTCCAGAGATATAAGATAATGCTTCAGCATCATCTGCATTAATGATTCGATATGAAATCACGCCTAAACCTTTGACATTAGATTCAGAAATAATAATTGAACCATCACGATTTACTTTTTCAACAAATGCAACGTGACCATATTGAGCATCTGCACCATTTTGACCAGCTTCAAAGACAACGGCAGTATGTGCTTTTGGCGTATGGCTTACATGATAACCATCTTGAGCAGCACGATCATTCCAATGGTGTGCGTCTCCTAGGCTGCCACTAATGGATAAGTCAAATTGTTTCATACGATTGTAGACATACCAAGTACATTGACCGTGTGGATAAGGCATACTACTAGTCGTTTCTTGGAATGCTTTGAAATTATGATTTGAAACATCACTATCTTTAATAGATGATGTATAGTTAGTTAAATTAGGCATTTTTTTGTTATCAAATTGAGTCAAATTGTAATGTTTGATCAAGGTATTCAACTTTTTAGCATAATTTGGATCCGTGGCATATGTTTTGGCTAAATGTGAAGTGGCGTCTTTATAACTAGGTGCATCACTTTTCCATGTTGGCTTATATATCGTTGGATTACCATCTATACCCTTTTTAATTAAGTTGGAATAATCTTGTAAAGATGCCTTTGTATCGGGATATTTTCTGAATCCAGCATTAATACTATACATACTGTCGCCATCTGCTTCAAGAGTATTAAAAGAGACAGACTGTCCTTGATAAGTACCTTTAATACCAAATAGATTGTAGTTTGGTGATTTAGATAGTGCACTACGACCAGAATCAGACTCTAAAATTGCCTGGGCAATCATCACAGATGCATAAATATCATCATTTTGGCCAATGTCATGCGCATCTTTAGCGATAGATTTAATAAAACTACGAGTATCTTTAGAATCTACGACGTCAAAGTTGTTACTGTTGTCATTACTACCTGACAAGTTTGGCAATGATTCGAAGAGTGTCGTCGATCTGATATCAGATCGACGAATATTATCATGATCTTTAAATGATTGTATAGGTGTTTCTTTATGTTCTAATTCTTTTTTTGTAGGTAATTGTGGATTGTCATTTTTAGATGTTGAAGCGTTATGATCTGTTGTTGTCTTGTGATGCTTATGTTTAGATTCGTAATCTTGTTGTGTTTTTTTAGCATCTTCACTATATTCATCTAATATTGAATCCAATGCTGAATCTGTAATTATACTATCGCTTTCTTCAGGGTTAGATGTTTTATTATTGTGTTGTTTGCTATCTTGACTACCATCAGTTTGTTGTTTGTCATCATTAGTTGTCATTTGGTTCGTATTATTATCGTTTGATGACTGGTTATCTTCTTCATCAACTATAGTATGCTCATTTTTTGAAGATGATGACTTACTATTATCATCCTGTTGCTCATTATCTTGATGATGTTGAGCTTTATTGTCTTCAGTTTGTGTTTGTGATGATGATGTGTCTTCAGAAGTGTTATCAGATTCATTGTTGTGAGATGATGATTCTGGTTGTTCATAGTCTGAGATATCAGAGTTTAAGTTAAATAAATTTTGAATTAATGAAGTCAACGTGATACTATCTTCATATTTATCAGGTTCAAATAATTGAGTGAAGTGCGATTGTTTCAACATGTCATCATTAATAATATGATCCATTAAGTTATTATCTTTGTTTTGGTCATTAGTAACATCATCTTTAGTATGGTCATCATCATCTTGTGACAGTTGGTTATAGTCGGATGCTTTATTAGCTTGAGTTGATGATTTACGTGTTGAAGTATTTTTCTTTTTGTCTTTAGTAGTGCTATCTTTTGCCGTTTCTTTATCATCAGCTGTGTTACTTTTAGTATCAGTAGGTGACTGTGATATCTTATCGTTTGGTACTTCATCTGCATGCGCAGTAGGGATAGCCAAAGTTGGTAAGACAAGTGTTGTAGATAATAAATATATTAAAATTTTATTTTTAGGCATATTAACATTCTCCCTTGAAAAATATGATGTTTAAGTGTGATAATGAATTATAATTTGTTATAATTTATCATATCTTTGAATTAGTTGATAGATATCAATCAAAATTAACATCACAATAAAGGTATTATACTAACTAATGATGAAAAAATAAATCGTTTTAATAGAAAAATATATCGGAGAATCGAAGCGGTATAGGAGTGTGACAATGAGGAACGCATTTAAATTATTTAAGATGGACTTGAAGAAAGTAGCTAAGACACCTGCTGTTTGGGTTATTTTGGCAGGGTTAGCTATTTTGCCATCATTTTATGCATGGTTTAATCTGTGGGCTATGTGGGATCCTTATTCTAATACAGGACATATTAAAGTGGCTGTTGTTAATGAGGATAAAGGTGACAAAGTTAAAGGCAAAGAAATTAATGTCGGTAACACTATGGTTAAATCATTGAAGAAAAATGATAGTTTTGATTGGCAATTTGTTAGTCGTGAAAAGGCTGATCATGAAATTAAGATGGGTAAATATTTTGCTGGGATTTACATACCTTCCAAATTTACGCATCAAATTACAGGAACGTTAAGGAAGCATCCTGAAAAAGCGGATGTTGATTTTAAAGTTAACCAGAAAATCAATGCCGTAGCATCAAAATTAACTGATACCGGTTCATCGATGGTAGTTGAAAAAGCTAATGAGCAATTTAATAAAACAGTAACTAAAGCGTTATTAGAAGAAGCGAATAAAGTTGGCTTAACAATCGAAGATAATGTACCAACGATAAATAAGATTAAAGATGCAGTATATGCAGCCAATAATTCCTTGCCAAAAATTAACAAGTTTGCAGATACAATTATTTATTTAAACAAACACCAAGATTCTTTAGATAGTTATGCTAATGATTTTAGAAATTTAGGGAATTATAAAGGTGACATTTTATCTGCACAACAAAAATTAAATGATGTGAATGCTGCGATACCAGAGCTTAACGAAAAAGCTAAATTAATCTTAGCGTTGAATGCTTATATGCCAAAAATTGAAAAAGCGCTTAATTTTGCAGCTGATGACGTACCAAATGCCTTTCCAAAGATTAATCAAGGTGTTAATTTAGCAAGTCAAGGTATTAGTGTAGCTGATAGACAGTTAGAAGATGCAAAAGGATTTGTGACACAAGTTAATGATCGTGCTGGTGATTATAAAGATGCCGCAGGACGTGCGCAACAATTTAATCAAAATGTCCAGCAAGATTTACAACAAAATCAAAGTAGTAATACACTAGATGCTAATCAACAAGCAACCAATACAGCAACACAGAGTGCTAAGGCTAAATCAGCAGGTCGTAGTTATAGTGATTTGAAGACCACGCCTGTAAGTACGGCAGATACTGAATCCAATAATAATAATGGCACACTATCAAATAAAGATGTCAAGTCAATGGATATTGCCTTAACAGAATCACTCTTAGCATTGTCTAATAATATGAATACACAAGCTAAAGCGACACAACAAGATAATAAAGACTTAAGGAATATTGCATATGGTATCTTAGCGACGAATCGTCCTAATGAATTTGCCAAGCCTTTAGATAACGTTAAATCACGTTTAGAAAATACAACGAAATATAACCAACAAATGATAGATATTTTACAACAATTAGAAAACGATGAAGATGTTGACTTATCTAAAGAAATTAAGAAAATTAAAAATGCCAACAATCAAATCAATCGACAATTGAGATTGGTCAATCAACTTAGTAATGCTTTAGCCAATGGTGGTTCAGGTACGAATGAAGCGGCAAAAGTGCTAGATAATCTTCCGAAATTGGATCAATCGTTAACATCATTTAGAAACTATATTAAAGATGAACTTAATAAGAATTTGTTATCTGTATCTAATGATATTATGAAAGGTTTAGCAGACGGACAAGCGTCATTATCAACAATACAATCTAAATTGAACTCAATTAACCAGGTCATTACGTCTGGCCAAGCAATTTTAAAAAGTGGTCAAGAACGTATCAATAAGCTACAAACAGTCTTGCCTAGTATTGAGCGAGATTATATTACTGCAATGTCTACAGCTAAAGCCTACTTCCCAACCGCTAAAAATGATGTAGCAAAAGCTGCTAGTTTTGTTCGTAATGATTTACCTAAATTAGAACAACAACTTACTAATGCTACAGCAAGTGTTAATAAGAACTTACCAACATTATTCAGCGGTTATGATCAAGCAGTTGATTTATTAGATACAAATCAACCTAAAGCTAAGAAAGCATTATCTAATCTAGCTGATTTCTCTGAAAATAAATTACCAGATGTTGAAAAAGACTTGAAAAAAGCTAATAAAATCTTTAAAAAATTAGATAAAGATGATGCTGTAGATAAATTAATTGATACATTAAAAAATGACTTGAAAAAACAAGCTGATGTCATTGCTAACCCAATCAATAAGAAAACAACGGATGTATTCCCAGTTAAAGATTATGGATCTGGTATGACACCATTCTATACTGCACTGTCAGTGTGGGTAGGTGCTTTACTAATGGTTAGTTTATTATCAGTAGACAACAAACATAAAAATTTGCAAAATATATTAACGACACGCCAAATTTTCCTAGGTAAAGCCGGATTCTTCTTTAGTCTAGGTATCATTCAAGCATTTATTGTGTCAGTAGGGGATTTAGTTATTTTAAAAGCGAGTGTGGAATCGCCAGTACTATTCGTTGCCATTACAGTGTTCAGTTCACTTATTTTTAATGCTATTGTTTATACATGCGTATCTTTACTTGGTAACCCAGGTAAAGCCATTGCAATTATTTTATTAGTGCTACAAATTGCTGGTGGTGGTGGAACATTCCCAATACAAACGACACCACAATTTTTCCAAAATATTTCACCATACTTACCATTTACGTATGCAATTGACTCACTTCGTGAAACAGTAGGTGGTATTGTGCCAGAAATATTAATTACCAAGTTAATCATACTTACTTTATTTGGCATAGGTTTCTTTGTAGTAGGATTGATTCTTAAACCTATTACAGATCCAATGATGAAAAAAGTTTCAGAAAAAGTTGATGAAAGTAATGTAACAGAGTAAACAAAAGATCCATACCTAAGGTCGACAAATCACTTGTCTACCAAAGGTATGGATCTTTTTAGTTATATTGGCGCTCCAATTTTTGAGACTATTCTATAACATACCGAAACGCGTAGCCCACATTTTATTAGAGAACTATGGCTGTTTAATTTAGTGCTTAATCACTGGAATGATTAAGTGTGAATCATATTGACCACCAGAATAAATAGTATGTTGTCCTTTATTTAATCGTTCATTATGTTCATATCTCGTACTTAAACCTGGTGTACTATTACCTTTGACAACTTCACTTGCTTTAACAACAACTTCTAAACTTTCCCCTTTATTAAATTGTGTACCTGAAGGAAGAAGTTCAATTTCTACAGGTACTATTTCGTTAGGTTGTAATTTTTGAAGTTCATCATGTGAATGCCAAGGTTGTGCAATCGTAGATTTTTCAGTATCTAATTTACGATGTGATACGCGTAACCAACCAGTTGCAACTTGACCATCTTCAATATGATTAAAGTCTGGGAAGTGAACTTCATTGCCACGACGATCTAATTTTTTAATACCAGCAAATAAATCCATATCATCAGATTGATCAGTAGATACCCATAGTTTTAATTTCATGTTACCTGTTAATTCAGTATTTTGATTGAATGTATAGTTGAAACGAACTTCATCGTTACCACTCTCAATAGCTTCACTATCATATGAAATTTGACTGATTTGAGTTGGTTCTTCCATAGATAATTGTTGATTGGAAGCGTCTAAATATAATGCTTCATAATCAGTGTCTGGAATTGGCCAATCACTTGCGCTACGTAGTTCACCTTTATAGAATGAATCACGCACTTCATAAATAACACGTGGACGTTCTGTCCAATCGTTATCAATACCTTTTAAGAAGTAATCAAAGAATTGACGTTGTGCTTCGAGAGATTCTCTAGCATAATATGTTTCCCATTCTTTACGACCATGAACAAACAACCATTTTTGCTTAGAGCTTGCTTGTTTGAAACCTTCAAATGTACCACGGTTGTGTAAGCCTTGTGTTGACCAGCTAGCACAAACAAACATAGGCACTTGAATATTAGCTAACGGAGCTTGTTTATGTTGCCAATAGCTATCAAATAAAGGGTGATTTTGTTGATTGCCAACTAAATCTTCTATTTGGTCATTGTTTGGCCATCTTTGAACAATACCTTGATACCAGAAACGATAGAAGCCAGTGTCTGGGATGCCACCGTGGAAAGCTACTTCACGATACATATCATTTAGACCTTCCCAAGGAATCATGGCTTTTAAATGTTTAGGATTTAATGATGCAGCCCACCATTGTGTTACTGCTAAATAAGATACACCATTCGTTCCAACATTTCCATTGCTCCAAGGTTGTTCACCTGCCCAATCAATCACTTCTGCGTAATCTTGAGCTTCTTCTGGTCCCCAAGGTAATAAACGGCCAGTTGATTGAGCACTACCACGTAAAGCTACTTTAACAACGACATAACCATTTGGTACCCAATATCCAGGATCTGGTGATTCTTCTGGAGTAAAACTTGACGTTTTAAAAGAACCTAATGTTGGCCAATTCGCACCCATATTTGTAATTTTAGGTTTATTATCTTTACCATAAGTATCTGCAGAAATAACAACAGGATATTGTCCTTCTTCAAGGGGTCTAAATATATTGACATACAATGTTGTACCGTCTGTCATAGTTACAGGTACATTTTTTTCCATTGTCATTTCTTGATTTCCGTATTGCACACTGTCAACAACAATGTGATTAACACCATCTTGTACGTATTCAACAGGAGTCACTGTTAATTGTGGATTCCCTAATTTACTTTGTGTCATTAATCATCACACCTTTTCTTTAATCTGTGCTTTGTTTATATTTATATCCTAGTAGGGTTTATGACTTTAAACAATCATTGATACTCTTTGATTTGTAGGTTAACCAACATTTCGCATATAATTGTGGGATAATATGTTTTGAAAGGATGATTATAATGCCACAAGATCGCCGTATTCGTAAATCACAACAAGCGATTCAAGATGCATTTTTAGAATTATTAGAAACAACATCCTTTGAGCAAGTATCCGTTCAACAAATCGCTCAATTAGCAGATGTCAATAGAAGTACATTTTATGCACATTATTTAGATAAATATGATTTACTTGAAAAAATGGAAGATGAAAGTATTGCAGAGATTGCTTCATACACAACATCTGAAAGTAAAAACTATGAAGCGGATTTTTCTGAGGAATTAATCAAAAATGTCATGGAAAAAGTGATTAAACATATAGATGATCATATGGATTTTTATCGCATTAGTATCGAAAGTATTGGTAAAGACTCTAAATTAGTAGATAAGCTTTATAATCAAATCTATAATCATTTAAATCATTATAAAAATGAAAGCGTTAGTGATGACCAAAAAATTCCATTCGACTATTTTATCAGTTATGTTTCCGGTGCAGGTTTATCAATGATACAACATTGGATTAAAGATCCACATCGTGTAGATAAAGAAACATTAGTACAAACATTTTATACTATTGTTAGTCAAGGTCCTGCAAAAATTATTAGAAATAAGAAGATATAGATGGTAAGACGATATAGTAAATAACTTGAAGGGAGTGGGACGGACATAAATTTTTTATAAAGTTTATGTTGTTACCGCACTCCGACAAGACTAACTAGGTTTTTAAAACATTGATTTATCACCATTTTGAAAACCCCCTCTGACTATAGTGAATAGTTTGAGGGGGTTAGCTATGTTAATCTTTATTGCCTGTTTGTGCATTTGAATTTGCAGGTTTCGTACTGTTCGTGGAAGACGGGTTTGACGATGTATTAGGTTGTGTTTGTGGTGTACTATTAGTGGCAGGTTGTTTATTGCTCTCATTACTATTTGTGCCACCACCAGAGTGGGTAGTTGGTTCTTCTGCTTTAGGTTGTGTTTGTTTATGACTACCTTGATTTGGTGTTTGATTATGCGATGAAGATTTAGACTGTGTTGTGTTATTATTTGTTGCTGTATTCTGTTGAGAAGACTGGCCAGCCTGTTCATTATTGTAACTATTATCATCGCTAGTAACATTATTATCTTCGGTATCGCTAGTGTCATCTTTGTTGTCACTAGATTTTTTATCTTTTTTATCATGTTTTTCTGTTTTATGGCTTTTAGTATCAGGTTGACTATCGTGTGTGACTGCAGCAAAAATTGCAAATCCAAGAGCTCCGATGAGTATAAGGACGACGATGGTTGCTAATATTTTCTTCAAATTATTATCCTCCGTATATTCAAGAAGTAACATTACTTCAAGAACTGATATTTTAAATTAAAAATTGTATTTGTAGCATCTTATGGTGAAAGGAATTAAAACATAAGAAACTTAATGAATGTGATTTTTATTAAGTATAACAAAATTGTTATATATAGATAAATGAAATTAATAGTATTTAATAAATGGAGGGCGTTATAATTAATTTGAAGCCCTTAATAATATATAAAGAGAGGTCATATTATGAAGAAAACAACAAAAATACTTCTAGCTACTACTATGTCACTTAGCACTTTGTTAGGTGCTAGTATTTCAACTGCACCTGTGCAACAAGAAGCTCATGCAGCAACAGTCCCACACTATAGTTATCATGGTTATATAGGAAAAGATGCATCGTTTATAACAGATAAGACTTTCATCAATGCTATAAAACATCAAAATGTTAAATTTAATGATGTTAAATTAGCAAAGACAAAGAGTAAAACATCAATTGAAAAGTATGACCAAAAATTTAATGGTATTACATCTGATGGACAAAAGGCTAACCAACTACAATTTGTAGTTAAAGACGATGTGTCTTTAAATGAGTTGCAACAAGCGTATGGTCAACAATTAAAATCTAAAACGCCACAAAGTGCAGATAAACAAAGTGGTATTTTTTATTATCAACCTAAGAAAAATCAGTTAGGCATTTGGTTTGTTATCAATCATAATAAAGTGGTTGAAGTAGCTATGGGTTACGCGCCATATACCACAAGTAAATAAAAATTATCTTTAAAAAAATGAGTCGTTAAGTGTAGTTTATAAACTTTTAACGGCTCATTTTTTTATGAATTGATGAATATTAAGGAATTATTGATAAAGTTAAGTACATATAACTTTGTCAGGGAATAATTA
>NZ_PPQR01000019.1 GCF_002902085.1 Staphylococcus simiae | reverse complement strand
ATATTTATCATATAAAATAATTACTTATTTTAAACGGAATTAGTTGTTATTTTATAGATAATTTTAAAGGAGAATGAAGAATGAAAAAAGCCTTAATTATTTTATTTGGAAGTTTATTGTTATTAAGTGCTTGTAACAACAAAGAGAATGATAGCACCGATTCCTCAAAAATCTCTGATACTACGACATCTACAGATACTTCAAAATCATCTAAAGTTGATGATAATAAAGTACAATTTAAAAATGATACTTTAGTACTTAAGAAAGCCGTTCTTAAAATTAAACATGTCTTTTTAGTCAATGATATGGATTCTAAAAACAAACATAAATTATTAGCATTTGAATATGAAGTAAAAAGCAAAACTAATGATAAGGCTATTACAGCTACGAATGTCTGGATGGCATCATTAAATGCAACTCAAGATAGTAAAGATACAGTTAATAATTTAGAATTAGGTTCAACACTTAGTACAGGAAAATTTGAAAGTTGGCACAAACATAGTGACGATGCTATTAAAAAAGGTGGTACTGCCAAAGGTATAATCACCTATCAACTTCAGAATGATAAAGAAGTTACACTTACCGCAACACAAGGTATAGTTGGTAAAAAACTAGGCAGCAAAAAGATTGATATATCAAAATTGAAAACAGTAGATTATTCTTTATCAGACGATATCCAAAAAGAGACGAATAATAACTAATTAAAAAATTCGGTTGATGACATAATAATAATGTCTCAACCGAATTTTTATATGTGCTTATATTGATTTATATTCGAACTTAAAATATAAACGCTATCGCTAATATAACAATTGAAATCACAAGCGTAGCAATTCCAAGTGGAGTGTAGTTGCTTATCATTTTTTCATATTCTTTATCAGATGCATTACTTTTTCTTAAATTTCTAATTTTAAGCAAGAGATAGAGTGTTTCGCCTAATGAAACGATTAATATGATAGATAATAAAAGAACCATACATTCATTCTTCTTTTTTTGTTAATGGTTAATCTCTAATCTTGAATCTATTATTTTTCACTTAATCTCATTATTTTCTTTATTCAAGACACCTATGGTATAACCTAGACCTGAACCTAAAATTGTTCCAAGTGGAAATCCCAGAATAAATGTGCACAGTGTAGTAAAACCTATTATAGTTAATATTGGATGAACATAATATTTCTTTTGTTTATTCATAAGAATAGCCCCTTTGAAAATATTAATATTTTATATTTCTATTTTAACATAAATAGTATAAATTGTAATTCTATATTTAATATACAATTTGTATAAATTTTATTTTAATTAAAACTGTAGCACACCTACACTAAAGCGAAAAGCCCACAACCGCAATGGCTGTGAGCTATATAATGGAGACGGCGGGATTCGAACCCGCGTCCAGAGGTCCTGATACACATCTTTCTACGTGTGTAGTTTATCTATAAGTTTCGCATCATGACAGGTGATAAACAACCAACATGATGCTAGTTTGATTAAGTTTCATCTAAACAGACTTCAAACGGCAGTGTTTAGCATATCCTATTAAGGTTGAATCGCGTTAACAGCACATAGGAAATGCTGTTAGGCGATGCAGAGTGCTATTAGGCAGCTACTGCGAAATTATTGTTTGATTTGCCAGTTATTATAAACTGTGTGTGTTGATGACGAAGACAACCCTCCGACACGCTTAATGAGCTCGGGGGACCCCTGTCGAATCCAAAAACGTCCCCGTAATAAAATATCAAACGATAATAATTTCTCTAATCATACTTCTAACAAAGCAAGTATAACTATATCAAATATAGCCCTATTAAGCAACTAGGTCGCTTAATAACGGGCTTTCATATCACGTGCCATATCACGTTTAACTGCTTTTTCTTTCAAGGCTTGACGTTTGTCATATTTCTTCTTACCTCTAGCGACACCTAATAACACTTTACAATGTCCATGCTTTAAATATAACTTCAACGGCACAATTGAATAGCCAACTTCACGTGTCTCTTCGCCAAGCTTGAGTATTTCTCTTTTATGCAATAACAATTTTCTAGAACGAAGAGGATCGTGATTAAAACGATTGCCCTCTTCATACGGTGCTATATGCATATTATTTAAATAAATTTCACCATTTTTTACTTGAGCATAGCTATCTTTAAGGTTGGCACTACCTCGTCTTATTGATTTAATCTCAGTACCTTGTAGCACAATACCCGCTTCAATCGTATCTTCAATATTATAATCATGTCTTGCTTTACGATTTTCAGCTAACGTACCTGGTGATTTCTTTTTAGCCATATATAGTCACCTCTTAGTTGCTTATTTTTTCTTCTTGCGTGCTTTCTTTTTAACACTTTTATCTTTATAAAATGGTTTGTGATTATCTTTGCCTTTTTTATCCTTATGGCGTCGATTTTTACCTTTACGTTGTTTGCCTTTAGCTTGACGACCTTTGCCTTTATCACTCGATTTCTCTTTATCTAGAGACTTACCACGCGTCTTAGCTTGAATTGTTTTACCACGGGCTGGTCGTTCTGAGCGATTATTTTTAGGTAATGGCATACCAACGATTTGGAAATCAATTTGTCGTTCATCTACGTCTACATGTGTCACTTTCACTTTGACAGTATCACCAATTCTAAAGACTTTAGCTTGTCTTTCACCAATTAATGCCATTTGTCGTTCATCGAAATGATAATAATCGTCTGTCATATTAGACATATGCACCATACCTTCAATGGTATTAGGCAATTCAATAAACATACCAAAGTTAGCTACAGAACTCACTATAACTTCAAATTCATCACCAATATGTTGAATCATATATTCAGCTTTTTTAAGCTCATCTGTATCACGTTCAGCTTCAATTGCACGACGTTCACGTTTAGATGTATGCTCCGCTAGTTCAGGTAACTTTTCTTCCCAATGATGTAATGACTTGTCATCCATTGATTTGTCAATTAAATATTTACGTATTAAACGATGTACTGTTAAATCAGGATAACGTCTAATTGGAGACGTGAAATGTGTATAATATTCAGCTGATAAACCAAAATGACCTAAGTTTACATCATCATAATGCGCTTGTTGCATAGAACGTAACATCATCGTTGAAATAACCATTTGTTCAGGTCGACCTTCAACTTCTTCTTGGATTTTTTGTAAAGTAGATGGATGAATGTCTTCACCAGTACCTTTAACCATTACACCAAAATTAGTAATAAAATCGAAGAATTGTCTTAAACGTTCAGATTTAGGTTGTTCATGGACACGATAAATAAATGGTACATCTAGTTTACTAAAATGTTCAGCAACTGTTTCATTAGCAATAAGCATAAATGATTCAATCAGTCTTTCACCTTCGCCACGTTCGCGCACTTGAACATCAGTCGGGATACCTTCATGGTTAACAAGCACTTTTGCTTCACTAATATCAAAATCAATTTCACCACGACGTCTTCTCATATGAATGAGACGTTGTGATAAATCTTGTGCTAAATCCAACATTGGCGTAATTTCTTTATATTGCTCACGTACTTTAGGATCTTGTTCCGTAATAATTTGATTAACAGCATCATAAGTCATGCGATAATCCGAATGAATAACACTATCAAAAATGTCATGATTCACTACATTGCCACGTTCATTTATTTCCATACGACAACTAAGTGTTAAACGATCGACATTAGGATTTAATGAACAAATACCATTACTTAATCGATGTGGAATCATTGGAATAACACGATCAACTAAGTAAACACTTGTAGCTCTATCATATGCTTCTTTATCCAATGCTGAATCTTCTGTGACATAATAACTGACATCAGCAATACTAACAGTTAATTGCGTATTACCATTAGCTAATTTCTTAACGCTAATTGCATCGTCTAAATCTTTAGCATCTGCACCATCAATAGTAATTGTTAATTCATCACGTAAATCACGTCTGCCTGTTATTTCATTAGCTGTTATGTCATCTGGAACTGCTTCGGCTTCTTTGAGTACATTATCAGGGAACTCTATGTCGATACCATGTTGATAAATAATAGATAAAATATCAACACCTGGATCATTTTTATGTCCTAAAATTGCAGAAACATGTCCTTCTGGATTATCTGTACCATCTGCATATTTAGTAATTTGTACTAATACTTTATGTCCATCTACTGCACCTAAACTTTGGCCTTTAGGGATAAAGATATCTTGCATAATACGTTTGTCATCAGGAATTACAAAGCCGAAATGTCGTGCTTCACTATACGTACCAACGACTTGCGTTACAGAATGCTTTTCAATGGATTTAACTTCACCTTCTGTTTTACCTTTATGTTCACCTTTAGAATGATGAACTTCAACAATGACAGTGTCTCCATCCATGGCTCTATTGATTTTAGTAGGCGGTATAAAAATATCTTCCATATCATCGTCTTCAGGTCTTAAAAATGCAAAGCCTTTTTTATTTTGACTAAGTGTACCTTTAACCAACTTAGATGCAGTTTTACCTGATTGTTTACGCTGATATCTATCTGTCTTAGTACGTTCTATTAAACCTGTTTGTTCTAGTTCAACTAGCACCTTAATTAAATCTCTAAATGAGTCAGCACTACTTAAACCTAAGGCATCTTGAAAATCTGACACAGACATGGGTTGATAATCTGGTTTGTTAATTATGTCTTCTATTGATTGCTTTAAATTCATTATGCCCCTCCTTTCTTGTTGCTCTAATTTTTTATTTTGACCAATCTAATGATTCTAAAAATTGATAAATGTCTTCAAATACCTGTTCTTTTTCTTTATCAATAGTAATGACATGACCTGAATTGGCATACCATTTTATTGATTTATCATCAGAATCAACATGTTCATATATATAATTTGCGGATTGTGGATCAATCATGTTGTCTTGTTCTGCTTGGACTACAAAAATAGGATCAAACACTTCATCAACTTGTTCTTTAATGTCATTAAGTGCATTGCTTAATTCTTTTAATGTTTCAGTTGGTTTGAAATGTTCCATTTCTTGATCGATTGTTTGTTGATCTTTACCTTCATATTTTTTGAAATTACGCGCATATTCTAGAAAACCTTCATAAATTGCACCTTCAGTTTTACCACCCATTGGTGCACACATCGTTACAATACCCTTTACATCACGATTTAAGCTTACTTTTAAAGCAAAATCTCCACCTAATGATAAACCAGCAACGACAATTTCATCGTATCCTTGATCTACTAAGTAATCATAACCATCAAGGGCATCTTTAAACCACACGAATGGACTTGATTGCAATATTTCTTCAGGTGGTGCAGCATGACCTTCATATTGTGGTGCATATGACGTGTAACCTTTCTTCTGTAAAAAGCGACCTAATTGTCTAACATCTGATGAATTCCCTGTAAAACCATGCAATAATAGTACTGCACGAGGTCCTTCTTCAAAAAAGAATGGCTTTGGTAATTTAATTTGCATGATTGATTGCTCCTTCTATTACATCTATTTAAATAAGCTTTATGTTATTTATCATTGAAAACTGTCTAATTCAACATTAATGATTAACTGCCTTCTTATTAATGTAGGTTCTCTATATTTTAGGACTGATAAATAAAAAGTAAACCTGGAAGAAAATGTATTTTACACTTAAATTTAAGCATTTGGCAGTAACTGTCTGTTTTTCAAAACGTTGATAAACCACCATTTTGAAAACCTAGTCAGTCAAGCTGGGGTGGGAGGGACCCGTCATCAAAAATCCATGTGTGGATTTTACATTAATATGCAAGACGGGCATCTACGAAATAAATTTTATATAAAACTTATTTCTGTCCCACTCCCTCTCCAATTTGGGAGAGAACCTTAAGATAACAAGTTAACATTGTCTATTATAAACAAAAAAGCCCGACATTCATATCGTCGGACTTACATACCAAGATAACTTACGCAAATCATAAGTACAAAAAATAAAATTGATAAAATAATTGTTAATCTATTTAAGAATAAATCGACGCCACGTTGTTTTTGTTTACCGAATAACTGTTCTGCGCCACCACTGATAGCACCTGAAAGTCCATTACTTTTACCTTCTTGGAGTAAGACTACAGTTATTAATGCAATACAATCAATGATTAATAATATGATGATAAATGTATGCATAAATTGTCCTCCGTTCCTTATATACGTCATGAAGTATAACATATTTCTATCAATGAAATCAATTTTCTATCTATTAAACGTACTTTTATATTTAATAGACACGACTACCATATAAATGGCTAATGCTAATGATCCGATGACAACAATAATAATTGGAAATGTTAACAGCGTTTGATGTGCATGTTGAATTGCTTTTATCGTCATTGAAAAATTAATCAATGTAAATAAACTATTAGAGAGATAAACAGCAAACATAAACCACCATACATATGTATGTCTATTCCAAATAGTAATAATACCTGCTAAATATGCCAAAATATACATGATACCTGTAAACCTAAAATTATTTAAAATATAATCAGCTGCATGTGTTGTGGCATTTTGATTGCTTAACTCTAATAATGCTTTTGCTGTTGCAGCATCAAGAGACACAAAGTAATGAATAATTAATAAAATTGCAAACACAACAGAAGCAATGGCGATAAATCGACCTGTCTTAATTTCTTTACTTGTTTTGTCCATCATTTTTGAACTCCTTTATCAATATCTCCTATATTATAACAGTTTCATATACTAAGTTAAATCAGGATAACTATTTCACTTAACGTTATCATTAACTTCAAAATACCATTATAAGATTGCCCCTTCATAACGATTTCTAAGCATCATTTCAATGTATCATGAGAGTGTATTTTAAATTTTTCAAAGATTTCCCCACAAACCTGTTTCATTATTTTCCACCAATCGAATTTGACAATGCCTTCTGAAAACATAAAAAACCTGCCACAGTCTCAACTCTGTGACAGGCATATATAAAAGCGTGAACTTTTTGCGTGAACTCAAAAACTTTCATGTTACTAATATAATTCGACTCAACTCAAATTACATTAGCGTCAATATATAAATCTTATTTATCTAAATTGTAGAAAGATTTGATACCGTCAAATTTAGCAGTTTCAAATAATTCATCTTCGATACGTAATAATTGATTGTATTTCGCAATACGGTCAGTACGTGATAATGAACCAGTTTTGATTTGTCCTGCATTTGTAGCAACTGCGATATCAGCAATTGTTGTATCTTCAGTTTCACCAGAACGGTGAGAAACTACTGCTGTGTAACCAGCTTTTTGAGCCATTTCGATAGCATCAAATGTTTCAGTTAATGTACCAATTTGGTTAACTTTGATTAGGATTGAGTTACCAATACCATTTTCAATACCTCTTGATAAGATTTCAGTGTTAGTTACGAATAAATCGTCACCAACTAATTGTACACGGTCACCGATACGTTCTGTAAGTTGTTTCCAACCATCCCAGTCGTTTTCGTCCATACCGTCTTCAATAGAAATGATTGGGTATTTGTTTACTAATTGTTCTAAGTAGTCAACTTGTTCAGCTGCTGAACGTTTAGCACCATGTTCACCTTCGAATTTACTGTAGTCATAAACACCATCTTCGTAGAATTCTGATGAAGCACAGTCGAAACCTAAATAAACTTCTTCGCCTGGTTTATAACCAGCAGCTTCGATTGCTTGCATAATTGTTTCTACTGCATCTTCAGTACCTTCAAATTTAGGAGCGAAACCACCTTCGTCACCTACTGCAGTTTCTAAACCACGTTTACTTAAAATTGATTTTAAGTTGTGGAAGATTTCAGCACCCCAACGTAGTGATTCTTTAAATGATTTTGCACCAACTGGTAAAATCATGAACTCTTGGAACGCGATTGGAGCGTCTGAGTGAGAACCACCGTTAACGATGTTCATCATTGGAACTGGTAATTGTTTACCATTGAATCCACCTAAATATTTATAAAGTGGTTGTCCTAATAAATCAGCTGCTGCACGAGCTACGGCGATTGAAACACCTAAAATAGCGTTAGCACCTAATTTACCTTTATTTGATGTACCGTCTAAAGCGATCATCATTTTGTCGATTGATACTTGATCTAAAACTGAGAATTCACCTTCTACAATTTCAGGTGCGATAATGTCGTTAACATTTTCAACAGCTTTAGTTACACCTTTACCTAAGTAACGTGATTTATCTCCGTCACGTAATTCAACCGCTTCATGTTCACCTGTAGAAGCACCTGATGGTACTAATGCACGGCCGAAAGCGCCACTTTCAGTTAAAACTTCAACTTCAACAGTTGGGTTACCACGAGAGTCTAAGACTTCGCGAGCGTATACATCTGTAATAATTGGCATGTTTATAATCTCCTTTAAAATAAATATTCTATAATTATTATAGCTTTATTTATTCATTTAATAAAATGATAATACTAGTAATTGTTAAAAATAAGTGTCATTAAGCGTTTACTTAACCATTTTTACATGATTAATGTTTGATTAATGATTCTCCAGTCATGTCTGCAGGTTGTTCAACATTTAATAAGTCTAATAATGTAGGTGCTAAGTCACCTAAACGACCAGTTTCTCGTAATGTTACGCCTTCTTTAGTAACAATGACTGGTACTGGGTTAGTTGTGTGTGTTGTCATTGGTTGATCATCGTCAGTTAACACTTGGTCAGAGTTACCATGGTCTGCAGTAATAATTGCATGTCCATCCATTGAGATGATTTTATCAACCACTTCACCTAAACATTCATCGACAGCTTCAATTGCTTTAATTGTTGGTTCTAACATACCACTATGTCCAACCATATCTGGATTAGCAAAGTTTAATAGGATTAAATCTAAATCACCTTTGTCTAATTCTTCAAGTAAGGCATCTTTAACTTCATAAGCACTCATTTCAGGTTTTAAGTCGTATGTCGCAACTTTTGGAGAGTCGATTAAACGACGACGCTCACCTTTAAATTCTTCGTTACGACCGCCACTCATAAAGTAAGTAACATGTGGATATTTTTCAGTTTCAGCAATTCGTAATTGTGTTAGGTTGTTATCTTGAACAACTTCACCTATTGTATTTGTTAAATCAACTTTTTCGAATACAATAGCTGCATCTACATTGTCATTGTATTTAGTAAATGTTGCGTAGAACAAATCATTAATTCGTTCAATTTTGAAACCATCAAATGCTCTATTTGTAAATACTTCTGATAATTGAGCAGCTCTGTCCGGACGGAAGTTAAAGAAGATGACTGCATCTCCATCATTAACACCACTATTTTGATCTTCAACAATAAATGGTACAACGAATTCATCAGTTAATCCTTCATTATAACTAGCTTCAACGCCCTCTTTAGCTGATTTGTATACAGGTGCATCAATGTTACGGATAGCGTTGTAAGCTTTTTCTTCGCGTTCCCAACGTTTATCACGGTCCATTGCATAATAACGACCTGATACTGAAGCAAATTGTCCAATACCTAGTTCTTTAAATTTAGCTTCAGTTTCTTCGATATATTTAAGTGCAGATTTTTGATCAACGTCACGTCCATCTAAAAATGCATGAACATATACCTGTTTTACATCTTGCTTTTTAGCTAATTCTAATAAAGCAAATAAATGTTTATAGTGACTATGCACGCCACCATCTGAAAGTAAACCGAAGATGTGTAACGCTGAATCGTGTGATTTAACATGTGCAATCGCATCATTTAATACTTCATTTTCAAAGAAGTCACCGTCTTCGATTGATTTATTAATACGAGTTAAACTTTGATACACAATACGACCAGCACCAATATTCATATGTCCAACTTCTGAGTTACCCATTTGTCCTTCAGGTAGTCCTACATCTAAGCCACTTGCTTCGATTTGCGTAGTTGGATATTTGCTATAATAGCGATCAAAATTAGGTTTGTGTGCTAACTTAACAGCATTACCGTGTTCACTTTCACGATTTGCAAAACCATCTAAAATAATTAATGCAGTTGGTTTCTTAGCCATACTTATTTTGCACCTTCTAACAATGCTACAAAATCTTCAACTTTAAGTGATGCGCCGCCTACTAATGCGCCATCAATATCTGATTGAGCCATATATTCTTTAATGTTGTTAGGTTTAACACTACCACCATATTGAATACGAGTAGCTTCAGAAACGTCTTTACTTGATAAATCTGCAATTGTTTGACGAACAAATGCACACATTTCGTTAGCATCTTCAGATGTAGAAGATTTACCTGTACCGATTGCCCAGATTGGTTCATAAGCAATCACTACTTGTTTAAGTTGCTCATCAGATAAACCAGCAACCGCTTTTTTCACTTGATTATCAACGACATCGTTAGCTTTTCCACTTTCACGCTCTTCATCAGTTTCACCAACACAAATAATTGGTGTCATACCGTGATTAAAGATCGCATGTGCTTTTTTATTAATTTCTTCATCAGTTTCATGGAATAATTCACGACGTTCTGAATGTCCAATAACAACATATTTAACGCCTAAATCTGCTAATGCAACTGGTGAAGTTTCACCTGTAAATGCACCACTGTCTTCGAAGTAAGCATTTTGAGCACCGATTTCTAATCCTTGTGCTTTACCTTCTTTAATTGCAGTTGTTAATGCATCTAATTGAATTGTAGGTGCACAAATAACTGATTCTACTTCTTTTGAATCTGGTAATGTAGGTAATTGGTTAATAAAATCTTTTGCTTCTTGTACTGTTTTATTCATTTTCCAGTTACCAGCGATAATTGGTGTTCTCATTAAAGACACTCCTTAAATTTTTGAAAATTATTTTTTGAAAAGTGATGTAACAAAACTCTATATTATTATTTTCCCATTATAAAAATAACAAAAACATGTCACATCACTTTTGATGGTTATTCATTATTTATCATCAATTGCTTTAATACCAGGTAATTCTTTACCTTCAAGATATTCTAATGATGCACCGCCACCAGTAGAAATATGTGTGAAGTCTTTTTCGAATCCTAATGAGATTGCTGCAGCAGCTGAATCTCCGCCACCAATAATTGTGATAGCATCTTTAAGATTAGCAATTGCTTTACATACACCGATAGTACCTTGAGCAAAGTTACTAAATTCGAATACACCCATAGGTCCATTCCATACTACTGTATGAGCACCTTCTAATTCATCAGCAAATAATTTAACTGTATTAGGTCCAATATCCATTGCTTCTTGATCTGCAGGGATATCATCGATTGAAACTTCAGTGATTTTAGCATCATTAGAAAATTCTTTAGCTACTTTTGCATCAACTGGTAAGACAATTCTGTCACCGTGTTTTTCAAGTAATTCTTTAGCGAAATCAATTTTATCTTCTTCAAGTAATGATAAACCGATTTCTTTACCTTGGGCTTTCAAGAATGTATAGGCCATTCCACCACCGATAATAATTTTATCTGCAATGTTAACTAAGTTTTTAATGACATTAATTTTGTCAGAAACTTTAGCACCACCTAAGATAGCTACAACAGGTTTCTTAGGATCATTAACTACGCCACCAATAAATTTAATTTCTTTATCCATTAAATAACCAGCAGCAGTTTCAAGATTTGATGAAATACCTACGTTAGAAGCATGTTCACGGTGCGCTGTACCGAATGCATCATTGACGAATACGTCGCCTAATGAAGCCCAATATTTACCTAATTCAGGATCGTTTTTAGATTCTTTTTTACCATCTAAATCTTCGAAACGCGTATTTTCAACTAATAATACGTCGCCTTCTTTAAGATTTTTGATAGCTGTTTCTAAAGTTTCTCCACGTGTTTCAGGAACAAAGACAACATCTTTACCTAATTTTTGTGATAAATCTTCAGCAACTGGGCGTAATGTTAATTTTTCTTTGTCACTTTCTTCTTTTACTTTGCCTAAGTGTGAGAATAAGACAACTTTGCCGCCTTGTTCAATAATATATTGAATCGTTGGTAAAGCTTGAACGATACGGTTATCGTTTGTAATTTCTCCATCTTTTAATGGCACATTAAAATCGGCACGCACTAAAACTGTTTTACCTTTCAAATCTAAATCAGAAACAATTTTCTTAGCCATGGTGTTTCCTCCTTGTTTTTAGGAACTTTAATATAAAAATAAGCGGAGAAGCGTATGTGCTCCCCGCTTACTCATAAGCTTTATTTATGATGAATAGTTCTGAGCACTAGTAATATTAACTATGCTGTTATTATTTAGATAATTCAGCTAAGTAACCTAATGTACGAACTAATTGTGCAGTATATGACATTTCGTTATCATACCAAGCTGCAACTTTAACTAATTGACGGTCTCCAACTGACATTACACGAGTTTGTGTAGCATCGAATAATGAACCGTAAGTCATACCAATTACGTCTGAAGAAACGATTTCGTCTTCAGTGTAACCGAATGATTCGTTTGAAGCATTTTTCATTGCTTCGTTAACTTGATCTACTGTTACGTCTTGTTTTTCTAATACTACTGTTAATTCAGTTAATGAACCTGTAGCAACTGGTACACGTTGAGCTCCACCATCTAATTTACCATCGATTTCAGGAATTACTTTACCGATTGCTTTAGCAGCACCTGTTGAGTTAGGGATGATGTTTTCTGCTGCTGCACGAGCACGACGTTTGTCACCTTTTCTGTGAGGTGCGTCTTGAGTATTTTGGTCACCTGTGTAAGCGTGGATAGTTGTCATTAAACCTTCAACTAAACCAAAGTCATCGTTTAAAACTTTAGCAACTGGTGCTAATGAGTTTGTAGTACATGATGCACCTGATACAACTGTTTCAGAACCATCTAATTCTTGGTGGTTAGTGTTGAATACGATTGTTTTCAAGTCACCAGTAGCTGGAGCTGAGATTAATACTTTTTTAGCACCTGCATCAATATGAGCTTGTGCTTTATCTTTGTCAGTATAGAAACCAGTACATTCTAATACAACATCGATATCTAAGTCTTTCCAAGGTAATTTGCTTGCATCTGGTTCACTGAAAGATTTAACTTCTTTACCATTCACACGGAAACCACCATCTACTACTTCAACTTCACCTGTGAAACGACCTTGCATTGTGTCATATTTTAATAAATGAGCTAACATATCGTCATCTGTTAAGTCGTTTACTGCTACTACTTCAAGACCTTCTACATCTTGGATTCTTCTAAATGCTAAACGACCAATTCTACCAAAACCATTAATTGCTACTTTTACTGCCATTATAATGGCCTCCTTTAAAATGATATTTAAAAAGTATTAAACTTTTTATCTCTTATTCAAGTATTATTTTTGCGGCTGCTTCATCTGTAATTAATACAGTGTTTTTAGGTGCAATTGAAAGGTAAGCTTTAATTGCTTGTCCTTTTGATTGTCCACCAGCTACTGCAAAAATAAAATCTTTTGATTCAAGATCTTCTAATTGTAGTCCAATTGTTTTTACTTTATGAACGATGTGACCTTGATTATCAAAATAATATCCGAATGCCTCTCCGACGGCTTGGTGATGTTGAAGTTTATCAATAACCTCTTGAGGTGACTGACGTCTATGCGCCATCTTCAGCGCATCACCGATACCGTGTACAGTTACGTTTGCTTGTTTAATTTTGTCTAATGTATTGATTACTGACGGTTCTAACATTAATGTTTTATACGTTGTTTCGCTCACGTTATCTGGTACATACATCGTTGTGTAATAACCACCAGCTTGTTGAGCCATACTCGCAGCAATGGTATTGGCTTGAAAAACAACATTTTCGCCAAGACCACCTCGTGCTGGAACAAAGAAAACATTAAACGGTAATAAATGAATCGCTTCACTTACATAAGCCATAGTAGAACCACCAGTCACAGAAACAATCGCATCTTCATATAGAGAACTTTCTAATAATTGTCCTGCTAGTCTACCAAGATCTGCTTTAACTGATTGATTATGGTCTGCATCACCTGGGACAACATGTACTTCCTTAATTTGAAATTGACTTCTAATATCTTCTGCTAAACGATTATCGTCAACATAAATATCGAAATAGGATTTCAATCTCTCAAGTACTTGTTGCCCTTCTACAGTAATTTCCATTCCTGTAGATTTGACCTTAATCAGATCTTGTTTCTTCAACATATCTGTTTCTGAACGTAATACACGCTCAGTCATATCCATGTGTTCACTTAAACTTCGACGACCAACTGGTTGATTCTTAGAAATAGTAGTGAGAATAGAAAAACGTTTATACATCTTATCAATAAGATCTGGTATAAGTTTTTGTTGAACTTGTAATAAGTCTTTCACTACTACCTCCTCCTCTTAATGTTGAAACATATTAATAGTTATCAATCAGTGATTGTCTTATTAAGTCCCACCTGGGACAAAATTCAACCTCTTTACACATGCAATACTACTATTGTATTTCACAAAATGCAAGTGGATTAACTTAAATTTTCTAAATAATTTGATAAAACGTTTTCACTCATAACAAGTTAATTTGTCTCAAATATTTAATAACAGTAGTTATTGTATTTAATGAACGTTATACCCTTTCTTGTTATAATTAATCATTCTAGTACATAACACGATAATAAAGGTGTGAATTGCGTCATGCATAATGAAGATTTATCAAATAATAATTTAGAGCAGCAAGTCTTAGATCCTAGCGACCCAGAATATAAAGGAAATATGTATTTCAAACAAAACCGTCAATCAGTAGCATTTAATGGTAACTATCACTTTAGTTGTCGACTTCAAGGATGTGGTTGTGCCATGGGTTGCTTTGTCATTTTAATTATTTCTTTCATCATTACCGCTATCATTTGGTGGGCATTTTAACATTGGTCAATTCATCTCAATTGTCAATTTCCAATTCAATAAAAAAGGTTCTCTTCCAAATTGGACTGATACATAATTATTTTTTAAATTATTCTTTTTTTATTAGACATGAAAAATAGAGAACCATAAAAAAACGGTCAGTGAATTATTTTATCTCACTGGCCGTTAGTATAAATTAAGTAGTTGTTATTTTGTTGTAATGCATAGTGTTAAAAATTAATTACCATTTTGTCTGTTGGCTTGCGTTGCATTGGAACTTTGACTTTGTTGTGATGCTTGTTTAGGTGCTGTTGTAGCTTGATTGTTGCGATTACCACCATTATTATTTGCAGCACTACCACCACCAGATTGTTGTTGTGACTGTGTTGGTCGTTGTGTCTGTGTTTGTTGTTGATTCGCATTATTATTTTGTTGTGGCTTAGCTTGTTCGTTATTACTATCTGCTTTGTCATCACTTTGCTCTTTATTTGATGCTTCATCATCTTTATCTTTAGAGTCTGAATTTTTATTAGCTTTTGATTTGTCATCATTCGTCGTTTTTTCTTGTCGACTATTTTGATTAGATTGCTGTTGCGTCGTATTATTACGTTGTTGTCTCACTGGTGCTTGAGTAGCATTATTTTGTAAATTTTGTTGTTGGCTTTGATTGTCCTGATCATCTATATCATCTTGTTGCTTTTTCTTTTCTTTTTGTTCTTTTTCTTTGTCATCTTGTTGTTTTTTATCTCGTTGTTCTTGTTGTTGTTCATGTTCTAAACGTTCTTTAGATTTTTTAGAATGATCTACAAAAGCGAATATAGCAAATGCTAAACCGAATAATAATAACAGCACAATAATAGTACTAATTATTTTCGATGCAGTGCTCATTTTCTTTTTGTCTTGACCTTCAATATTTTTGTAGTCGTTATGTTGATTCGACATACTCTCCCTCACTTTAAATCTTATTCATCTTTATTATATGTTGTAATTGTATAAACAAATTAAACTAAATATGTCTCAGTAAATAATTCATTACTGCTTATGCAGACATAAATCGTTTAATGCAATGTTTAACACACTTGTTCATGTAACATACGTTCAAAGAAATTGTATTAAATTCTATCTTAACATCTAAAGTTTAAATACAACATTTATTAACTCATCATTTGCAATAAAAAATTGAAACCTCTTCATTTTCTTTGTTAAATTTTAAATCACTTATGTTTAAAAATATACCCCATTTTTCAACATTGTAACTTCATTTACTAACAAATAGTAGCAAAGTCATATTTAATTACATCAATAAATGGGTATAGTATAATAACGTTGCTTCAAATGTTATTCATAACTGTTTAAATTTTGGTAATCCCAGGGAATTTATTATTATTTTACTTCTCTTTCTTCCCACACTTTTTATAAGAATAAAATAAGACCCGTACGATTCTCGCACGGGCCTACTACTAAAGGGAGTCAAAATTTACCTTCGTTGTATCATGCAGCGTTTACATATACTTAATAAGAGATGTTTATTAGTTATCGAAGGTACATCTTTATTATATCTTATATCATATTTATTTAAATGCATTGCTAAAAGTTAAAATGACATCTTAATGTCTATTTTTTGAATAACCTTTGAATAATAAGAATAATTATCAAATATATACAATTAACTTTCAAGGTGGGATTATTTTGAAAAACTATTTAATTACTGGTGGAACAGGTTTAGTCGGTTCAAGCCTGATAAATGAACTTAAAAAAATGGACTGTCATATAACGATATTAACGCGTCATGACGAAACATCATCTGATGCTAAAATAACATATGTTAATTGGAGTAAGCCCTATTGGCAACAACTTGTTCCTGATAATATTGATATCGTAATAAACTTAGCAGGTGCTACATTAAATAAACGTTGGACGCCAGAATATAAGCAAACGCTAATGCTCAGCAGAATTCAAAGTACTGAAGCATTATTCGATCTCTTTAAATCACGTGAACAGGCACCTAAAGTCTTATTTAATGCAAGTGCCGTTGGATATTACCCTCCTGACTTATATATGACTTATACAGAATTATATAAAACCTTACCATTTGATTTCTTATCAGATATTGTTTATCAATGGGAACGATTTGCACAACAGTTCGAGCAATTAGGAACTAGAGTTGTCATTGGTAGATTTGGTATGGTGTTATCTTCCGAGGGTGGCGCACTTAAATCAATGAAATTACCTTATCAATTTTATGTAGGTGGCAAATTAGGATCAGGTCGCCAATGGTATTCTTGGATTCATATAGATGACTTAACTAACGCCATTTTATATTTGATCAGTCATCCAAATGCTCAAGGACCATTTAACTTAACTTCACCTATACCAGAAAGACAAAATTTATTTGGCTATACACTAGCACGTATAATGCATAAACCACATGAAACATGGGTACCAGGATTAATATTACGACTATTACTTGGTCAAATGTCAACAGTGGTATTAGACACTCAAAAAGTAATACCTAATAAATTACAAGCTTTAGGCTTCAATTTTAAATATAATAATTTAAAATTGGCACTGGAAGATTTGATTAATGATTAAACATTATTAAGGAGTGTTCTTAGTGAAACAATCTAAATCTTTTCATTTATTGTCACTAATGAATGGTGTGATATTAATTATTATTGGTTGCTTAACTTTTAATCATTCAATACCTTCGATTATTTTAGCTATGTTTTTTATTATTGTTGGTGCAATTACAGTAATTACTATCTTTGTACAATTATCAAAATATCGTTCTAAATAAAAAAGCTGCGCTTATCGCGCAGCTTTTTTAATATTATTAAGCTTCTGGAACCATTACTTCGTCAATTAAACCATATTCTTTAGCTTCTTCAGCTGTTAAGAAATTATCACGATCTGTATCTTGTTGTATTTTTTCAATACTTTGTCCAGTACGTTCAGATAAAATTCGGTTTAATTTTTCACGTGTTTTTAAAATATGATTAGCAGCAATTTCAATTTCAGTTGCTTGTCCTTGTGCGCCACCTAATGGTTGGTGAATCATTACTTCTGCATTTGGTAATGCAAAACGTTTACCTTTAGCACCAGCTGCCAATAAGAATGAACCCATTGATGCAGCCATACCGATACAAATTGTTTGCACATCTGGTTTAATATGTTGAATCGTATCATAAATTGCAAAACCAGCTGTTACACTACCACCTGGTGAGTTAATGTACAAGTAAATATCTTTCTCTGAATCTTGTGCTTGTAAGAATAATAATTGTGATACGATAGAATTTGCTACATTATCATCTATTTGAGAACCTAACATGATAATACGGTCTTTTAATAAACGTGAATATATGTCGTAAGCACGTTCGCCTCTGTTTGTTGTTTCAATAACTGTAGGAATTAAATTCATTTATATTTCCTCCTTGTAATTTCTATTATTTTTTATTTTACATTAAAAGTCAAAAATGGTCAAAATATTTGATTATACTTTTTATCGACGATTGACCTTACCACTTTTCATTTGTAAACTATTAATAGCTATTCAAATTGTACTTATTTTAACTACTATAGTACAGAAATTTGTTTATTACTTATTATCCCCTTGTAGTGTAATGGATAACACATAAGATTCCGGTTCTTAAAATAGGGGTTCAATTCCCTTCAAGGGGGCTATATTCCATTTTAAAAATATCGATATAACAGTGTTTTTTATTTTATTTAGGGAAAATATAGGGAAAGTTATATTAAATTTTTAAAATTGACATACTGTATTTACTAAACAAAGAGGAGTTAAAATAATGAAAATTGAATATTTACAGAAGTTAGATTTTTTATTGAAGAAAGTAAATAACCATAGTCAAAGTAAAAGTTATAAGATACTTTTCGGATTAAACAATAAAATTTATACTGGTGATTTTATACCTAAAGTTACTTACGAAAACTACATTGAATATAAAGATGTAGATGCCTATAATTCAGATGAGTATATATTAATCAGTTTAGCTAATATTAATGATTGGAAAGAAATAGCAAACACAAAACCTGGATCAAATCGAAGTTCATTTGGAAAACTATTAGATAGGAGTGCCTACTTTTCATCATCAGATTATTTACAGTTATTAGATATTACTTTAAAAGCTTACCCTATCGAGTTTAAAGAACCTTTATTACCATATATTTTTAATTTGAAAATGTTAAATGGAGAAATAGCCAGTGACTTTATTAAAGTAAATGAAAATACTGAATTTGATTTTGTTTCCATAGTCCCAGAAAATGAATTATAAATTTATTACCTACTCCTAAATTATGATATAATTGTAGTATGTTGATAGTTAATCAACATTAAGGGGAACTTTAAAACTCCGTTATTTTAAATCATAGTTTAATAATATGACGCTACTCAAACTATGATCATATTTTGAGTTTACATGTAGTTTTTACCATCATATATTATGTATGATGTTTTTTTTATTATGATTATATTTAAAAATAAAATCGTAAATTACTTCAGTGAACGATTTGTAATTCAATACAACATTTACTTTTAACCTTAGTTATGCAAATTCTATATTCAATGCAACACAAGATGTTTCTCAGCACTAATTTTAATGATTATAAATAAAAAATGTTAAATATAGACACTTATGTATATAAAATAGACACTTGGGGAAATTACACCAATTTTAAAATGATTACTATAGACTAAAGTTGTAAGTGCTTGATTATAAAAATTGGTTAAAGGAGTAGATAAGCTATGAAGTTAAGTAAAAGCATCGGATCATTGGTATTAAGTGCTATTGTTATTACGTCAGTTTCCCCTTTAGCAAATGCGAATGAAGTACAAGAAAGTTCTCAAAAAGTAAACCAACCACAATATGTGAATGTTGATGGTGTTAAAATTAATCGAAATCCCGATTTGCCTCAGAATCCTCAAGCTCAAGAACGAATTGGAGCAACAAAAGTAGCAAAAACAGCAATTAAATTTATAATAAATCATAAAAGTGGTGCAAGAAATGTAATTAAAAAAGTTGGTGGCAATGAGGCGGCTAACTTGTTTGATAAAGCTTATTCACCTATAGTTAAAGAATTGAAACCATTACTTAAATGGTCAGATGTACCAGCTCAAGCTGTTGGTGATGCTGCAAAACGTGGTGCCTTAAATGCTGGTTTAAGTAAAGGAAATGCCGGGATAATTTCAACAACTATTAAGGAAGCAATATCATGGTTGTTTTAAATGGAGTGAGCTAAATGTTAGAAGATAAAAATGATATTAGACTTTTATATCAATCAGTTCAAGAATTAGCATCAGAAATGGGACAAAACCAACTAAACACAAAAACTGTTAGTTTAATATTTTTAGAAATGGATTTAAAATATAGTATTTTTGAAGAAGTTCAAGCTAATTTCCTTAAATATATTGCCCATAAAAATTCTGATGAAATTATTTATTCGGATTTAGTTGAAATAATTAATTCTGCACTACCTACAGATAGAGAGTTATCATCATTAATAATTAATCAGATAATTGTAGGTTTTGCTAATAATTATTATCCAATATTAAAAGAGACTGCTAGTAACATTATAAGTGAAGAAGGTCATACGATCTATAAACATTTTAATCCTAAAAATTTAGATGATTAAAGATAAGGCTCAGCATTAATTTGTTGAGCCTTTTGTCTTTATATAAGTTCGTCTTTTAAAGATAAACATTATTCGTTATTCTTACCATTTCTCTGTAGTTATCGTCAATATATATTTCCATTGTTTTATCTAATATTTGTAGTAGATCATCAACAATTAAATAAATTTGATGACTTAATTCAGTTAAATCAATTTTCTTTCCTTTAGGTACTTTAGCCACTATAGGATTTATATTATTTTCTGAATTATACTTAGCCTTTCTTATTCCTTTTAAAATATCATCTTCATTAAATTCTACTTCATACGCCTCAGCAGTATTTTTGTCATAATCTTCAAGTTGTCCATTGTGTTTTACATAGTTATTACTTTTTCTGATAGTTGCCATTTTGTATTTATATAGTTTATTTAACTCTTTTACAATAATATTTTCCCTGTGATTTTTTATAAAATCTATAATTCTGAGGCTTTCTTCTACTTGATATCTCTTGTGATCATCTTTAAATAATAATTCGTTTTTATTATTACTAAAAGTCATAAAATGAAGTAATTGGTACAAATTATCATAAGCAGCTTGCAAATAAAAATTACTACTTTGCAAATTCATCATTTTCTTAAAATCATTATGACTATTAAATGTATATTCGTCTATAAAATACATGGTTGTGAATAAATTGAAAGTAATAGCGTTATATTTAAGACTAATAATTTTTTGAGTACCATTAATTTTATATTCTTCAACAAATTTTTCAGCTACTGGAAAAATAACTTCGTTAATATAGTATTTATTTAAAATATTAATATTTTTGTACTTAGTTCTTATACTGTTGATACCGTAATAATTCACGTTTGCTCCCTTTTTTCTAAATATTCTATAAATTTAACACTTTTGAATTAAATTATAACACTTAGGAAAATACGATTAATGATTATATATGGTTATTTAAAATGATACTTGAGGGGTGTATATGATGAATGTTTTAATTGAAGACATCAAAAAATCTCAGTGGTGCATGGTAACAATGGTTATTTCATCTATTTTGTTTATCTTTCTAAAAATAATGGCCAATGAATTTGTGAAACAGTTTGGTAATGATGTGAATATTCGAAATTTAGGTAAAGATGGTTACTTAAGTGGCACATTATTAATTTTATTAATAGCTTTAATAACTGCAGTTTTTTCAATTTTAACTGCTTATCTAGGCTTTAGGTCACTCAGATACGATTTCAATATCACTTCGTTAATTTGTATTGCATTATCAATAACTTTGCTAATGTTGACTTTTTTCATTAGTGAGATACCATTCTTAAAAACAGCTATCCTCGTGCTAATTATAGGCTTTGTTATTATAGCTATAGTAAATAATAATTAACAAAGGCTCATTGTCAAATTCGGTTGATGTATAAATTTTGAATCGAATTTTATCAATTTAAGTCACCTATCCAGTCCATTACATTTACAAAGATAATGGAGTGGGTTTTTAATTTTTATTAATGATTTTAGGCGGTTTGGTTTTGATTTTGATTTTCCTTTTTACCAAAAAGTTTATATGTTATTAATATTCTATTTCTAAAGTTATAGAAGTTTCTAAAACCATAGGCTACTCGCTTAAGTACTTTGATATTATTATTCATAGCTTCAATAGCTCCATTGGAACGTGTTGGATGATTCAATGTATTGATAATTTCTGGAAGATAGTCTTTAAAACTATTAATCACTCTCTTTAATCTTTTATCGATATCTGTGTTGTTTAAATCTTGATTAATTTGTTCAACGAACAAATCTGACTTATGATGCATAATTAAGGCACGAAGACGATTGACTTGTATATAAACTTCTTTTAGTTCAGGAACCTGATTTAAAATATAGTTGACGATGGATTGTTGCGATTCTAAGCCCTTAAACAAGCGTTGATAACTATAATTAATCGCATCTAGATCTTCTGAAGGTTTAAGTATAAGTTTCCTATATAATCGTGGATTACTTGTTTTAAGTTGATTCATCAAGCGAATACGAACGCGATTGAGTTCGCGGTTTAATGCTTGGATTAAATGGAAACGATCAAGGATAATCTTCGCGTTCGGAAATAATTGTTTAAATAAATCAATATAAGGCCGATGCATATCCATAGTTACAGTTTTAACTTTTTTTCTAGTTTTTCTATCAAATCTTATAAAATAATCAAATAGTGCTTCTTTCTTTCGGTTTGGTAAAATATCGACAATTTCATGTGTATCACTATCACAAAATATAAAGCTCATTTTACCATCTACATTTTTAACACTTTTAAACTCATCAACCATAATATGTTCAAGTAAATCATTGAGTAATCTTAACTTGATACTTTCGGCATGTTGATTGATATAACGAATAATGGATGTTGTACTCACTTGATATTCACGAGCGATACCTTTACAAGCTCGAGGCTCTTCGCATTGTGCTATCAGTTTAAAAATTAATTTATTAGAGAAATGACAATGTTTCTTAACATAACTCGTTTGAGCAACAAATGATGAATGACATTGACGACAGAAAAAACGTTGTTTATGTAGTTCAAGAAAACATGGTGTGCCTTGATTACTCAATAGTTTAACCATTGTCTTACGTTTACCATTTTTAACAATAGTATAGTCTTCATTCGCAGCACCACAGTGCTCACAAGCGTCAGGAACATAAGTTAATGTATTTTTATAAATCAAAGTTCTCACTAAATTCATATAAACTTCTTCAACGTCATCTTAAAATATAATGTATTTACCTTTATAATCTAATGTTTTTATAATATTATTAGACATAGGCGCAATCCCTCTCTTTCTAAAGTTGTGGAGACTTAAATGATAGGGTATTGTGCCCTTTTTTTCAAAAAATTATTTTTCCATTATTTTAGATACTTTAATTTAAAAAGAAGCACTTAGATAATTGTGGTTTTAAACTACCTTTTATAATTCAATATGTTCTCCGTTACGAATTTTATCTGCTAATTCATTTAATTTACGTAATCGATGATTAACTCCCGATTTAGAAATAGGACCGTTTGATACCATTTCTCCCAGTTCTTTTAACGATATTTCTTGATTTTCGACCCGAACTTTAGCTATTTCGCGTAATCTTTCTGGTAAATTTTCTATACCTATCTCTTGATCTATTAATTTAATACTTTCAACTTGTTTCATTGCTGCGCTAACTGTTTTATTTAAATTTGCCGTTTCACAATTAACAAGACGATTGACAGAATTACGCATGTCTCTCACTATTCTAACATCTTCAAATTTTAACAACGCTTGATAACCACCAATTAAACTTAAAAAATCAGAAATTCTTTCAGCTTCTTTCAGATAAGTGATACTACCTTTTTTACGTTCTAAATGTTTAGCATTTAAGTCATAACTATTCATTAATTTTGTTAATCCTTCAGCATGACTTTCATATTGTGAAAATATTTCGAGATGATATGATGACGTTTCTGGATTATTAACAGAACCACCTGCTAAAAAGGCACCTCTTAAATAACTTCGACGCATTTCATCATCTTTGATCATTTCTTGATCAATATCATAAGTAAAGATACCATTTTTTAAAATACCTAATTCATCTAAAATGTCTCGCGCCTTCATTTTAGTCCGACAAATATATATGTTATTCTTTTTTAATTTCATTTTCTTACGTACTAAAATTTCAACTTCTACATTAAACACTCTTTTGATTAATGAATAAATACGTCTTGCCGTTGCTGCATTTTCAGTCTGAACGTTAATAACAAATTGTTGATTTGATAAACTTAATGCTCCGTTCATTCTAATTAATGCACTGAGCTCTGCTTTTGCATTTAACGGATCTACTTCTATACGTGTTAATTCATTTTTCATTTCTGATGCAAAGCTCATTTGACAACCATTCCTTTCGATTTATTCATCTTTAGTTATAAAAGATATCATTAATGTTATAAACACAGTCTTATTATCATATCATAAATATTGTATTCAAAATATTAAATATGTTTGTCTCCAGGAATGAATTGTATCGTACTCGTTAATTCTAGAGCAATATCATATATCATTGTAGATAATACTTTCGTGTTATGCCTAACCAAATGGTCATCTGATATTTCAATTAAATTAGATGCCGTATATACTTTAATTCTATCATCATCTTCTAATTCTTCTCTATTCACTTCTACTGGATTAGAATGCTTTTGTTTATATTTTTTAAGTACATTATCGTCGTATTTTTGTGTACTACAGATTACATAATCTATAAATGATTGACCAGCTTGTCTATGAATAGCATCAATATGGTCTTTCACACTATAGCCATCTGTTTCACCAGGTTGAGTCATAACGTTTGATACATAGAGTTTAGGCGCCTTTGAGTTAATTAAAGCATCTGAAATACCATTTACACATAAGTTAGATATAACACTTGTGTATAAAGAACCAGGTCCTAGAACAATTAAGTCTGCTTCTTCTAACGCTTCAATTGCTTCTCCCATTGGTTGCACGTCACTAGGTTCTAGAAAAACACGCTCAATTTTTTTTTGCTTTTTAGGAATGTTTGATTCCCCATAAACGATTTCTCCATCTTCCATCACAGCATTCAATTGTACGCTTGTATTCGTTGATGGAATGACTCGTCCTTTAATATTCAGTATTTTACTTAAAGCTTTAATCGCATGTCCAAAATCATTTGTAATATTAGTCATGCCTGCAATAAGTAAATTACCTAATGAATGACCGCTAATTTGATTTTCTCCAAATCTAAATTGAAATAATTGTGATAATACAGATTCTGAATCACTTAATGCTGCAATCACATTGCGAATGTCTCCTGGGGCTGGAATATCCATTTCATCTCTTATCTTACCTGTACTGCCACCATCATCTGCTACAGTGACAATGGCAGTTATATCAATTGGAAATTCACGCAAGCCTCTAGCTAATACTGATAAGCCAGTGCCACCACCAATGAGTACAACTTTTATTTGTTTCATTTTTTCACGCCGCTTTCAATATGTGCATCTCTATGATGTACATAAACATTATAGTCGAACACTTCATTTAGATAATTACCTAGACGTTCTGCTAATGCGACAGAACGGTGTTGTCCACCTGTACAACCAATAGCAATTACTAATTGTGATTTCCCTTCTTTTTTATACCCAGGAATCATGAAATTTAACAAATCAGTTAATTTTTCAAAAAAGATTTCTGTTTCTTTCCATTTCATAACATAATTGTAAACTGCTTCATCCAAACCTGTTAACGGTCTTAAATCAACTACATAATAAGGATTAGGTAAAAAACGCACATCAAATACTAAATCTGCATCCATTTGTATGCCATGTTTAAAGCCAAAACTCGTTACATTAATCGTAAATGTTTCAAATTCATCATCTTCATAAAATCGTTGGATACGTGCTTTTAATTCTTTTGCTTTTAAATTAGTAGTATCTATAACAAAATTAGATATACTTCTGATTTGTGATAAATATTCCCTTTCGTCATTAATCGCATCAATTAATGAACGCTTCCCTTGCTCCATTAATGGATGTGCACGTCGTGTTTCTTTATAACGTGAAATTAACTTTTCAGTCTTAGCTTCTAAGAACATAACATCAACAATGACATCACTCGTGCTTTTAATAACATCAAGTTCTGTAATCAATGACTTAAATAATTCTTTACCTCTTAAATCAATAGCAATCGCTACTTTTCTTAATGATGGATTTCCCTGCTCCATCAATTCTACAAATTTAGGTAATAATACGGGAGGTAGATTATCTACACAAAAGAAACCCATATCTTCTAAACTTTGAATAACTAGCGATTTCCCTGCACCAGATAGTCCCGTTACCACTAGTAATTCACTTTTACTTTTTTCTTTTTCATTATTATCCATTATGACACCGCCTATAACTCATTTATGTTACTTAGATTGTTAATGATTAGCATTTTATTAATCCAATTTTCATAATCATATTGCCCCAATTAATATACGTCATTTAAAAATCAACAAACTTTAATACTAAAAAATTGTTCTACAATGCTATTTGTTGGTACATTACATAAAATTATATTTTACTATAGTTTAAATATAACATAAAAAAACTAGAACTATAC
>NZ_PPQR01000018.1:15669-65142 GCF_002902085.1 Staphylococcus simiae | reverse complement strand
TCATTATTCACAAATTATACATTTTAAAAATTCTGTATTTTTACAGTTATGTAACATAGTTATTTTCTGATTATTCATTAATTATTAAAAATAGCGTTATTACAAGTTTTATAAAATACAATTAACTGCAGTTCAATAATTTTATTGTGTCAATATATTAGAAGAAAATTACAAAATGTTAACATTGCACACAAATTGCATAATTTCTGATATAGTCTTTGTTGTCGTTAAACAACGAGATTAATCATTAAACACATTGTCACTTTTAGACAAATATAATATGAGTTATTTTTAAAAATATTTAGGAGGATATTTACAAAATGAAAAAAATCGCTACAGCTACAATCGCAACTGCCGGATTCGCTACATTCGCATTTGCAGGACATCATGCACAAGCAGCAGAACAAGACAACGGTGGATACAATCCAAATGATCCAACATCATACAGCTATACATATACAATTGATGCACAAGGAAACTATCATTATACTTGGCAAGGTAATTGGGATCCAAGTAAATTAGAACAAAATAATTATAACTATTACTACTACTATAATAATTACAACAACAATTATAATTATTATAACTACAGCTACAATAATTATAATAACTATAGCTACAACAACTACAGTAATTACAATAATTACTCAACAACTACAACATCAACTAAAAATTATAGCTATAATAATTACAATAGTTATAATTCAAATAACCGCACTGGTGGTTTAGGTGCAAGCTACAACTCAACAAGTAATAATATTCACGTTACATCAACTACTGCACCATCATCTAATGGTCGCTCTATTTCAAGTGGTAGTGGTTCTACAAATAACCTGTATACTGCTGGCCAATGTACATATTATGTATTTGACCGTGTTGGTGGTAAAATTGGTTCTACTTGGGGCAATGCTAATAACTGGGCAAACGCTGCAGCTAGATCTGGTTATACAGTAAATAATACACCAGCTGCTGGAGCAATCATGCAAACAACTCAAGGTGCATATGGTCACGTTGCATATGTTGAAAGTGTTAACAGCAATGGTTCAGTTAGAGTATCAGAAATGAACTATGGTCATGGTCCTGGTGTTGTAACTTCACGTACAATCTCAGCAAGCCAAGCTAGTTCATACAACTACATTCATTAATCATTCATATTACTCATCAAAGAATGCTCTGCATGTGTCATGCTGAGTGTTCTTTTTTATATTACTATTATGAATCTATTATCTTACATACACCTACTTTTCTTGATTAACATTATTAGATTTTATTAATCGTCCCATCATACTAACAGTCCAATTTGGATGAGAACCCCATTTTGTTACAGTGACTTTTATTATAGAACTAAAAAAGACGATTAGGCATAACTATAAAAAGTTATGTTTAATCGTCTATATCTAATGCTATGTCATCTATAAAATTTATAATGAATAGTGCCATTACTCATGTAATGGCATTTGATTTCATACTTACATTATTAATACATTCCGCTACAAAATATATCAATAATATGTAATGAGGATATTTAAGTTAAAAGACCAGTGAAATATAACCGCTACAATTATAAATCATGTTTACTTCTAACATAGTTTATATATTCCACTATTATCATTAATTAAACGTCTTTTTATAAATTTTTTTAATTCCTATACCAGTAAACCCATAACTTATGGCTATGATGGCACACAGATAACATGGTACAGTCCAAATAAAATAATCACTTACTGCAACATTTAATTGATTAGCATAATAGATTCCAGATGTTCCCCATGGAATCAATGGTAATACCATCGTACTAGAATCTTCTAATGTCCTAGATAATACAACTCGCGATACATTTAAATGTTCGTACATTTCTTTTAACAACACACCTACCATAATAATGACAATTGAGGCGACACCTGCAGCAAACACTAAACAGATAGAACAAACTACAGTCATTAAAATCAATGTACCTACAGACTTAATGCCTTTAGAAATTTGCTCAAGTAAGACATCTAAACAACCTGCTCTTTCCACGATACCAGCGAATGCATAACCACAAAAAATAGTCACTATAATTTGAGTCATGCTCATCATACCACCTTGTTCGATTAAATGTTTAACATTAGAGGAAACATGAGGCTGATGAATCATAGATAACTTAAAACCATCGAAAGTCGCCTTAAAGCCATCAATCATATTAAAATGATGATTAAATGTACCAACCAAAATGGCTACAAAGCTAGAAATTAACATGGCAGGTACAGTAGATATTTTGACCAACAAACAAATGATGATAACAACTAATGGCAGCCATACCCATACATTAATGTGATAGATTGTCGATAACTCAGTTAAAAATTGTTGCACTTGTTGCTCTTTAGTTTGACCATGATAATTTAAACCAGCAATAAACCACACAATTAAGCCAATGATAGAAGCCGGTATTGTGGTCCACATCATAGATTTAATATGTTTAAAGATATTCACTTTAGTTACTAAAGCGGCCAAATTTGTCGTATCAGACAAAGGTGACATTTTATCACCAAAAACCGCTCCGGCAATAATAGCACCTGCAGCCATACCAGATGAAATATCTAATTGATGTGCTATAGAAATAAGTGCAATACCAGCTGTTGAAGCTGACCCCCATGCCGTACCAGTTGCTACTGAAGTAATAGCACTAATAAAAAAGGCTGACACTAAAAAATATTGAGGGTTTAATATGTCTAAACCGTAATAAATTAATGCTGGCACAGTACCAGAAAACATCCAACTTCCGACAATAATGCCAACTGCTAAAATGATAAAAATTGCTGGCATTGCAGTATTGAGTCTTTCTGCAATGCCTTTTTCTAAATCTTGCCATGTTAAACCTAGTCTTACAGCAATAAATGCTGCATAAATTGATGACATAATTAATAGAATTTGTATGGGGATTTCAAAAAACACAAATCCAGTTGTCACAATGACAACCATAACTATAATAGTTGATAAAGATTCTACAAACGTCGGTTTTCTTGTCACTGAAATCAAACCCCTTTTTATTTAATTTTTGACACAAGACCTCTTTTCTTCATTTAATTAATTACTTTTCCATCCTTGTTAACGTAAATCTAGTTTGTCTAAACCAATTTTTTCAACAGTCAATCCTTCTTCAAAGAAATCACGTTCTAAAATCGTAGAAGCAATGACAATGACTGCATCAATGTTGGGTGTAGGAACATCAATGATTCGTCCTAGACTGGACCATAGAACTAAGCCATAAGCAATATCTTCTGTCAAATATCTACTTTCCACTTTGTTAGGGCCAGGAATTTGTGAAAATACAGGACTCGTATTGAATAATCTATTTAATGGTTCATCCTCTTTATCACGCTCTAAATAGCCGCGTTGAATTCTAGATTCTTTTGCTGTAGATAATTCAAAGCCTAAACTTCTGCCAAGATTTAAACGCTCTAATTCAATCGCATGTAATAATCTAACCGTATGCTTAGTAATACCTTCTTTATATAATGAAAATTCACCCGCATAATCTATGCGACCGACATTTAATAATGTTGGTCCTGGATGTACTTCTGGGTTACCATTTTCCAAATTAGTCTTAATTAAACTTTCTTCTTTAACAAGATAATCATATATTTCAGACACTTGATCATAACAATCATTTAAGCGACTTCTATCATAAGTTGAGAAGAACACACGACGTACATTTAAAGATAAGTCTACAATCGCATTGTCAAAATCAACACGAGTCCCATATGTCAATGTGTTCGCTTCTGCAAACATAGGTTGTGTTTCAATACGTTTATCTTCTAATACATTCATAAAGCGAATTGAACCCATAGCAGCTGCCATGTTAAAGAAGATTAACTGGTCATCAGTAATATGTTCAGACATCACATCAGCATAATATTCAATATATGAAGATGGAATGATAACTTGAATAATGTCAGCGTCTTTTAGTACATATTCCATGTCATCACTAATATCAGTAAATGGTACAAAGCGTTCTGCACCTTCATTATTAAAATCAAAGCCACCTTTAGCTATGGCATTATTAAATTTATCGATAGACTGATTACGACAATATAATTTAACGTCATGCCCTTTATCAACCATATCAATTGCTGCAGTCACAGCTCCATTACCTGATCCAACAATAGCTATTTTCATAATTAACCTTCTTTCTTTTATAATTTAAAATTTGTGATCAAAATATTGGTTCTCTATTTTTCAGGACTGATAAATAAAAAATGAATAATTTAAAATATAAATTATTTTGAAGCCGAGACTCCTGAGGGAGCAGTGCTAGTCGAAGACTACAGGCTGAGACAGCACCCTAGGAAAGCGAGGCTTAAAAAATAATTATGTATCAGTCCAATTTGGTAGAGAACCAAAATATTTCGACAATAAAAAATGATGCGATTGTTTACGCACCATTAAAGTTATTACTATATATCCTTAAAATAACTGATTTAAACGCAATAGTCTATCTTTTATTTATTACTTTCATTAATCAATTATATTATTTAATATGTTTATTTCATAAATTATTTGTTATGATTAGATATAAATCGTGTATTATATAGGAGGGTTTATTATGTCTACTGAAATTAACAATAATATGCATCAATACGCTGAACCACAAAATAAAGATGACAATACCATGGCTATGTTAATTTACCTATTAAGTTTATTCTCTGGAATCATTGGTCCACTCATTATTTGGTTAATTAAAAGATCTGATTCAAAATTAGTTGATCGTGCAGGTAAAAATTACTTTAACTTTCTCATTTCATATATTTTATGGACTATAGCATTAGGTGTTATTTGTCTTGTCGGTTATTTCTTCTTACTTACACAATCAAACGCATTAATTGTTATTGGTTTTATTATTATTTTTATTGCTGTTTTAGCACTATTTGCGTTATCTATTGTACAATTCGTATTTACCATCATTGCATGTGTTAAATATATGAATGGTCAAGAATACTTAATACCTTTATCCATACGTATGTTCTAATTATTACAGATTTTAACACCCAAAATTGATTTATTAATCTCTTTGTAACTTTGACTATGTTTATTACAAATGTAGTCAAAGTTTTTTTGTTTGTTTTACAAATCAATAACATCGCCCACAAACAATAAACCATCTGTTAAAGTTACTCTTGTCATTTACTTTAATGACCATTCAAAACGCTCGCTACATTTAAAATAATCATAGCGTTTTATAACTTTGGGAGGAAATTTATTATGAAAAAAATAGTAACAGCAACGACTTTAACAGTTGGAATCGGTTCTGCAATGGTTGGACATGCCCATCATGCTGATGCAGCAGAATTTGATAACAATAATACTAATCATTTCAACTATAATACTACTACGCAAACGACTAATTTTAATACAACAACTTCAACAAATACAACTACTACAGCATCTAACTCTGGTAACTTATATACTGCTGGACAATGTACTTGGTATGTTTATGATCGCGTTGGTGGCAAAATAGGCTCAACTTGGGGAAATGCTAACAATTGGGCTGCAGCTGCACAAAGCGCTGGTTATACTGTGAACAACACTCCAGCTAAAGGTGCTATTTTACAATCTTCTGCGGGTGCCAATGGTCATGTTGCTTATGTAGAAGATGTCAATAGCGATGGCTCTATTACAGTATCTGAAATGAATTATAATGGTGGACCATTTGTAGTAAGCTCACGTACAATTTCAGCTAGTGAAGCTAGTAGCTATAACTACATTCATATATAGAATTAAAAAATAACATTTTTTAATCCTTGTCAATTTTGCTCGGGTAGGACAGAAACAATTATTTCTGTCTTACTCTTTTTTTGTTGTTTGAAATGGTTCCTTTTGAGAGAATAGTCTTATTAACTCAATTTTGGAGGTATGTATATGCAGTGGTTGAAAGTCGTACTCGCAGGATTGATTGAAATTATTTGGGTCATAGGTATTAGTCATGCTAGCTCCTTTATAGGCTATACATTAACTATCTTATTTTTAATATTAAGTTTTTATTTAGTTATTTCTGCTACTAAAGCATTACCTGTAGGTACTGTCTACGCAATTTTTGTAGGTATCGGTGCTGCTGGTACAGTCCTTATTGACATACTCCTTTTTGGCGAACCCTTTTCTCTAATAAAGATTGGCTTATTACTATTGTTAATCATAGGTATTGTAGGCTTGAAATTATCGACAACTGACGATGAAGGGAGTTCAACATCATAATGGCATGGATATGGTTACTTATTGCAGGATGTTTTGAAATTTTAGGTGTTGTGTTATTAAACGAATTAAATCGTACTAATAATAAACTTTATATCGTTTTAATCGCTATTGCGTTTGTCTTTAGTTTTTCTACTTTAAAAATGGCTATGAATACTATCCCAATGGGGACTGCATATGCAATATGGACTGGTATTGGTACAGCTGGGGGAACTATAATTGGCATGTTAATATATCGTGAATCTACAAACTTTAGTCGTATTTTATGTCTATTACTCATCATTTTATCAGTCGTTGGTCTCAAATTAGTTGGATAGGTCATTTCTAAAGTTATAATGCTTAACATATTATTTACTTAATAACTATCAATAATGATAATTAGCGACTTATTTGTAACCGCTGTTATCTTTTACTATACTAGAATCAAAAGGAGTGAGCTAAATGGAAAAAGTTTATGTTGCAGGTACAATTCCAGAGGTCGGATTAAAATTACTACAAGAACATTTTGATGTTGTTGATGTGTATGAAGGTGATGGCCTTATTGATAAAGATACATTAATTGAAGGCGTCAAAGATGCTACAGCTTTAATTAGTTTACTATCTACGAATGTAGATCAAGATGTCATTGATGCAGGCAACAAGTTGAAAGTGATTGCAAACTATGGTGCTGGTTTTAATAATGTTGATATTGCGTATGCACGTGACAAAGGCATTGATGTGACTAACACACCAAAAGCATCTACAAATGCTACAGCTGATTTAACAATTGGTTTAGTTCTAGCTGTTGCTAGACGTATTGTTGAAGGTGATGAATTATCTCGTACAAAAGGTTTTGATGGTTGGGCTCCATTATTCTTTAGAGGTAGAGAAGTATCTGGCAAAACAATCGGTGTGATTGGTCTAGGTGAAATTGGTAGTGCAGTTGCTAAACGAGCAAGAGCTTTTGATATGGATGTATTATATACAGGTCCACATCGTAAAGAGGAAAAAGAACACGATATTGGTGCTAAATATGTAGATTTAGATACATTATTAAAAAATGCTGACTTTATCACTATCAATGCTGCGTATAGTCCAAAACTACACCATCTTATCGATACTGAACAATTCAAAATGATGAAACCAACAGCTTATTTAATTAATGCTGCAAGAGGTCCAATTGTGCATGAAGAAGCTTTAGTTCAAGCATTAAAAGATAAAGAAATCGAAGGCGCTGCTTTAGATGTTTATGAATTCGAACCAAAAATCACGGATGAACTAAAATCATTTAGTAACGTCGTGCTAACGCCTCATATCGGTAATGCTACATTCGAAGCACGTGATATGATGTCTAGAATTGTAGCAAATGCTGCTATAAGTGCATCTAAAGGTGAAACACCTCAATTTATCGTAAACTAAGTGACTTTTATCATTAACCTCATAAAAAATATCGACAAAGCTCGTAAGCTTGTCGACATTGCAAGATGATGCTAACCGCATCATCTTTTTTATTTTATTTATCTTTTGCTTTAAATAAAAACTTGGTTTGAGCTGATGCTATACCATTCGGCAATAATTTCATTACTTTATTTCTCATAGTTACCAATAAGCGATTGTGGTATTGTGCTATTTTTCCAATCTTTCTTGAGCGTAAAATAACTTTTTTAGTATGTTTCACTCGTAATTTGTTATAACGTTGCAGTGCCTCTTCAAAATCATATGTTTCTAAGCAATTAGTCAATACAATCGCGTCTTCCATTGCTTGCCCTGCGCCTTGTCCCATATTAGGTGTTGTAGCATGTGCAGCATCTCCTAATAATATGGTACGACCATAAACAAATGATTTAAGCGGTTTTAAGTCATAAATATCATGAAGTAATATGCCCGTCTCACTTTGTTTATCTAGTACTTCTCTTACTTCATTTGGAAAATGGTTAAAATAGGCTTGCAAATGAGGCTTACCAAATGTTTGATACTTCACATCATGCTCTTTAGCATTAATAGTAATAAACCAGTAAGCTTGATTATCTAATAATGGAACAATGCCCACTCTACCTTTTCTACCCCAATACTCTTTACCACATTGAGGATGTGCTAGCTGAATATCATCAACCATGCCTCTAAAACAAGTATAACCTTCATATAAGACTTTACTATCTGGGTTCACTACTTGTCTGACTTTTGAATGAAGTCCATCTGCACCGATACATAAATCAAAATCTTCACTGTCAGCTTGTTCAAAATGTACTGTCACTTTATCATTGTTATTGTCTATTGTGGTTACTTTATGATTAGTATAAATAACTTCACCATGAATATAAGATTGTATTAATTCAATTAATGTCTGTCTTGGTAGCGTTACATTTAGCGTACTACTTTTTAAATTTGCTACAGTTAACGTATTCCCTTTATCATCAAGAACAGCTAATGATGTTAAGTTTTGACCAGCATTTTTAATACCTTTCGCTAAATCATGCTGTCCTAATTTCTTTAGAACATTATCACCAATACCTATTCCAGCACCAATTTCATCGACGTTACTATTTTTTTCAAAAACTTTAACAGTGTGTCCCTGTTGCTGTAATAACGCTGCAGCTGTTAGTCCACCAATACCTGCCCCAATAATTGCTACTTTCATTATGTCACCTCAAATTATTCTGTAATTATCTCCTTATTAAACGTGTGGATAATTCATTTCTATGTTTGTTCATCACTAGTCTAATACGTCATTATGGCATTAAAGTCTTCCCACTATAAAAATATACTGACCTATGATGATGTCACTTCAATTTATGCATAACTATGTTTTGTAATATGATTTACGAATATTATCTTTTTTAATGCCCAATTGTTGATAGTACTTATCCATGATTTCTGCAATGTGACTTGCCCAATGAATATCACTAGCATACTGATGTTGCGCTGGTTCTTTAGGATTCCACCTCATTTGATATAACGTAATCTGCTTATTATTAAAATAGTCATTTCTTATAAACTTAGCACCACCTAAAATGGCTTTCTTTGGTGATGTCCACTGTTGTTCTTTAGCATAACTTTTACCACTATGGACTGCACTGCTATCAAACGCACCGATACCAAAGAAATTATAATAATGTTTGTTACCATCTTTAATACCTTTTGCTAGTTCAGATCGTCCATTCCCAGTTTCAACTAAAGCATGACTTATTAAATAAATGGCATTCACTTCATACTTATCTTGAGCTTCAAGAAAAGCTTGACCTTGATTTTTTAAAATACCTTTATCTTTTAACATATTATTGATTTCTCGTTCTGATAAAGGTACTTTTTCAGAAATATCCATATACTGTAATTGGTTATCTTTATGCCCAATCATCATAGCATTTTTGATATCATTTTTATTTGCTTCAACAAATTCACCTTGTTGTTCTTTAGTCTGCAACACGTCATTACTACTCTGTTTAGCTAAAGCTTGAGCAAACGTATAATTAATATCATTGTTAAATAATTTTGTTTCATTCACCACTAAAAGTATTGCAAAGATAGCTATAATGATGAGCAAGATGATTGTAGATGTCTTTATTTTTACTTTTTTAGCCATGAATTAAGCCCTCATTTTTATTACTTAGATAACACAACATATGCTATAACAATTGCTAATAGAACAATTAGAAATGAAATATTTATAACTAATCTCATAGCCGTTCTATCTCTAAACATCATATTAAAAATGACTAAACTAATTGATAATGAGACAGCGAAAAATGTAATCGCTAGTATAAGTTTCATCATAATTAAAAAAACTATTCCTACAACTAATAAAACATTAGACGAAATCGCCATTACCTTTAATATTTGCGGATTGATATGTCTTCACCCTTTACTATATAATCGATTCTCCAACAAATAAGATAAAATAAACGTTAGCAAGTCAACATTAGAAGATTTACATCATTATTTCCACCAACATATTTTACGTGTCAGTTTGATACACAGTATTAATCAAAGCGTACGACACAATATCGAATCATTTCTGGCAACAACATTGGCACTTTGATGTGTATACTGACCTATAAGACAAGCATAACTGACCGTATATTTGTTAAAGAATCTATATTTTATACTCATAACTATTATGATACATGACAATAGATAGTTATGTCGATGTTGAATACTTAAGTCAACTTACCAAAAATAGCTATCTCCCAAATCGGACTGATACATAATTATTTTTTTATTTATCAGCCCTGAAAAATAGGGAACCTCAAAAATAGCTAACACAAAAACAAAAGACGTCCCATTGTTCAAATGGGAACGCCCTGTTATTTTGATTTATTCATCTCTAGACATACCTTTAAGCATATTTAGCATATACGTTAAACTACGATTCATGTCGTCATCTTTTAATACACCTAACAAGCTTCTAATTGTTGTTTTAGAATTACCACTTGCTTGGTTAGCCACACTTAAACCTTTATTAACTTTATTTAAGAAATCACTTAAATCAGACACATTTAAGTCACCTAATAAAAATACTAAAGCAGCCATATTTGACATCAAACCAGTATAAATATCTTTATTTAATTCGACGGCAAATTTATTAATGATAACTTGACGACCACGAATTGCGCCATTCAAAGCATCTAATAATTTAGCATCATCTAACGTTTTAAATAACTTAATCGCTTTTAAAATACTATCTTTATTTGCTGCAATTGCATCAGTTACTTCATTTAAACTTTCAAGTTTAATTTGCTCTTCAGATTTTTCTAAGCGAGTAATTTTAGAAGATATTCTCTCTGCCATTATTTATTCACCTGATTTCCTGGGAAAACATAATCATCTCTTTCCCATTTTTTCTGAACTTGAACACTGTATTGTGGGTGACGTGTTTTACCTACACGGAAGTTATTTGGATTCAATGGTGATTTACCACGTTTCGTTATAACTTCTAAACGTGCACTTGTACGTTTATATGATGGTGTATCAGTATATTTATCAACATCACTATTTGTCAGTAAGTTAATTGCACCCATGTCACCATTTTCCATAGCATCATTATTTAATGGTATATAAATTTCTTTACCTTTAACACGATCTGTAACATGGACAAGTAATGTTGCTTCACCTGAGTCAGAAATTAATTTAACTTCTGCACCTTCATGTATACCGCGATCTTCTGCTAACTCTGGTGAAATTTCAACAAATGCATTAGGTACTTTGTATTTTAACATTGGTGTTTGATAAGTCATATTTCCTTCATGGAAATGTTCTAACAATCTACCATTGTTTACATGTAAATCATAAACTTCATCTTGTTTGAAGTAGTTATCAAATGATAATGGGAATAATTTAGCTCGTCCATTATCAAAATTGAATCCTTCTTGGTATAACAATGGTTCATCCGTACCATCTTCATGTACAGGCCACTGTAAACTGTTGAAGCCTTCTAAACGATCGTAACTCACGCCAGCATATAACGGTGTTAAGCGCGCGATTTCGTCCATTACTTCACCTGGATGTTTATAATTCCAATCAAATCCCATTTCTTTAGCGATTGCTTGGAAGATTTGCCAGTCTGGTTTTGAATCGCCTAATGGTTTCAACGCTTGGTATAAACGTTGAATACGACGTTCAGTATTCGTAAATGTGCCATCTTTTTCTAATGATGGACTAGCTGGTAATACGACATCAGCAAATGTTGCCGTAAATGTTAAAAATTCATCTTGTACTACCATGAAATCTAATTTTTCAAATGCGGCTTGAACAAAATTAATATTTGAATCAACGATACCAGTATCTTCACCATATAAGTATAATGAATGTATGTCACCGTCATGAATACCTTCAACCATTTGATGGTTATCTTTACCAGGTTTTGGATTTAATTCTACACCATATTCTTTTTCGAATTTAGCACGAATATCATCCGCTTCAATACTTTGATAACCAGTGATTTTATCAGGCATACTACCCATATCACTACATCCTTGAACGTTATTATGTCCACGTAATGGATAAGCACCTGTACCTGGACGACGATAGTTACCAGTTACTAATAATAAGTTAGAAATTGCTGTACTTGAATCACTACCGATATCTTGTTGTGTAATACCCATTGCCCAACATATAACTACTGATTCAGCTTTAGCACATTCCTCAGCAAAACTAATTAAGTCTTCTTTAGCAATACCTGTCGCTTCTTCAGCAAAGTCCATTGTAAATGTTTCTAATGATTTATAATATTCATCAAAATCATCTACCCATTTAGCAATGAAGTCTTTATCATGTAAATCATGATCAATAATATATTTTGTTACTGCACTTAACCATGCTAAGTCAGTACCAGGTTTTGGTTGATAGAAACGATCAGCACGTTCAGCCATTTCATGCTTTCTTATATCAAAAACATGCATTCTTTGACCAAATAATTTTTGAGCACGTTTCATACGTGATGCAATAACTGGATGTGCTTCTGCTGTATTTGTCCCAATTAATACTGACATTGCTGATTTTTCTAAGTCTTCAATACTACCAGAGTCTCCACCATGACCTACAGTTCTAAATAGACCTTTAGTTGCAGGTGCTTGGCAATATCTTGAACAGTTATCTACATTGTTTGTTCCAATAACTTGACGTGCTAACTTTTGCATTAAATAAGATTCTTCGTTTGTTGCTTTAGAAGAAGAAATAAATGATAATGCATCAGGACCATGTTGTGTTTTAATTTTATTAAAGTTATCTGCTACAACTTTTAATGCTTCGTCCCACTCTACTTCATGGAATTCGCCATTTTTTCTAACTAAAGGTTTAGTTAAACGTTGATCAGAATTAATATGACCCCAAGAGAATTTACCTTTCACACATGTCGCAATTTTATTAGCTGGTGAATCATGTGAAGGTTGTACTTTTAAGATTTCTCTATCTTTAGTCCAAACTTCGAATGAGCAACCAACACCGCAATATGTACAAACAGTTTTAGTTTTCTTAATACGCTCTTTACGCATTTCAGCTTCTGAATCAGAAATAGCAAATAATGGACCATAACCAGGTTCTGCTTTTTTAGTTAAATCAATCATAGCAGCTAATGAACCAGGTTCTGTATCTGTCATATAACCAACATTACCTTCCATATTTACTTCCATCATTGCGTTACATGGACATACAGTTGCACATTGTCCACAAGATACACATGAAGATTCGTTAATTGGCACATCGTTATCCCAAATAACACGTGGATGTTCACGATCCCAATCGATTCTAATTGTTTCATTCACTTCGATATCTTGACATGCTTCAACACATCGACCACATAAAATACATTGGTTTGGATCGTATCTATAAAATGGACCATAATCTTTTTCATATGGTTTCTCTTTATATTCGTATGTTTGATGTTGAAGACCCCACGCATCCATTGTATTATGGATTTCACAATCTCCATTATTGTAATCACATACTGTACAATACAGCATATGTTTTTCTAAAATACGGTCTAATGCTTCTTTTTGAGCATCTTTAACTTCATTATTAACAGTGTTTACTGTCATAGGACGATCAATCGTTGTACTACATGAACGTTCAATCTTTCCGTCGATTTCTACTGTACATGTATCACAAGTTTGTATTGGTCCCATCGATTCGTTATAACAAATTGAAGGTACAAACGTATCTTGAGATTTAATAAACTCAAGTAAATTCGTGCCAGGTTCAACAAGATAATCTTTGCCGTCAAGTGTGACTACCAAATGTTCTTGCATTTAATTCACCCCATCTATATATTTTCCGTAAATGACTATATAATTACATTTTAGTATTCCATCTAACTATGCCCCACATAATTTAAAAAGATAGAATTGTACTAATTGTATTACTTTATATGCATTATGTTAAGCATTATTTAACAATTTAATTTATGAAACCTTTTTCATTTGCAATTATTTGTACAAAATTAAATTTTTAAAACATTTAATTGAAAATGACTATCAATATCGGTAATTTGACAGCTATCGAACTATTAATTTAATTGCAACAACTTATCTTGCTATGGTTGTATCGAACTTTCGCAGCCAAGTTGTTGCTCATGCCGGGCGCACAAAAAGATGAAGACAACGTGTTCATTATCTTCATCGCTCTTCTATTGATTATTCTAAATTGTCTCTTAATAATTTGGTATTTTCTGATTTAGATGCATCACTTGGTACAAAGTAATATAACCCATCACTTTGGATACCACCTTCACCACTTAATTGGTGTTTATTAACAGTATCATTAGCATCTTTATAGTTACTTCTTATAGTATTTAAATCACTCAATGTTAAATCTGTTTTAACATTATTTTGTATTTCATTCATTAAACCATTGAAATGTGTGATTGATGAAGGACTAGCCATTTTATTAGCCATCGCTTCTAATACTAATTGTTGACGTTGTTGACGACCAAAGTCACCACCAGCACCTTCTTCTTTACGACTACGAATAAATTTAAGTGCTTCATCACCATCTACATGTGTTTTCTCACCTTTTGAGAATTTCAAACCGCTGACAGTAAAAGTATCATTACTAGTAACATCGACACCGCCGATACTATCAATCATGTCATGCAATCCATCCATATCAATCGTTGCATAGTGATCAATTGGTACATTCATTAATTTTTCAAGTGATTTCACAGCCATATTTGGGCCACCATAAGCATAGGCATGGGCAATTTTCTCACTAGTACCTCGTCCTACAATATCCGCTTTAGTATCACGTGGAATACTTACTAGTTCTGTTTTCTTTTCTTTAGGATTAACCGATAATATCATAATACTATCGCTACGCTCGCCACCACCATTTTTCTTACGCTCTGAATCTGAGTCAACACCAAATAAAGCAATGGTAAATGGATCTCCATCTTTTAAGCTGACATTTTTATCTCGTAGTTCTGAATGACTACGATCTAATGGATTATGTATCTTATTTCCTGTAATAAAAACTTTAGCTGCTACATAAACAACTGCGATAATCGCTAATAAAACCAATATCCCAAATACCCATAAAAATATTTTCTTTGGTAGGCTCATTTTATTTCTTTCTGCACGTCTCAACCTAACCACTCCTTCATCGACTATTTTCTACTTATCTTCTACTCTTATTCATTATAGCTTACTTTAGATTTATTACTATACTTCTTAAGCCCCATTAACACGTCAATAGCTTTTAAGTAAATTCAAATGCTATAACTATTATTTTTGGTATCCACCATGACTATTTAAAATATCTAATACTTCTTGATGGCATGATGGATTACTAATGATAAACGGGCCAGCTTGAAGATGATTGATAGGTTGTCCAGTTAGATTAGTCATCTTCAATCCCAATTCCTCAGCAAATAAAAATTGTGCTGCAATATCCCATGGCTTAGGATTGGTATTAACATGCGCACCAAATTGTCCTTTGATTACTCTTATTGAATCCAAACCACATGCACCAATCAATCTATAACTAAATGATGATGCTAGTAACATTTGTACAGTTTCAATATTAATCACTTGTGGATTAAATGACACGATAGCATCCTGTAATGCAAGAGATTTAGGTTCTAATAATGGCTGCCCATTGGCAAAAGCACCTTGTCCTTTGATAGCTTTATAAAGCACACCACGAGGATAATCATAAATATAGGATAATGATGGCTCTCCATTAACAAAATAAGCTAAAATGATGCAATAGTCTTCTTGTTGTTTCACCAAATTAGCTGTACCATCTATCGGATCCATAATCCATAAATGCTCAATATCTTCATGTATAAATTGATTGTTTTTTTCTTCTCCTAATAAATAGTGTGTAGGAAAATGTTCATTCAGAAAATTTTCAAATTGATTTTGAATTTGTTTGTCTACATTAGTCACTAAATCAAAGCGATTCTTTTTTGTCGACGTTTTCATGTCTGCTATTAATGGTGGAATCATATTATCTAAATTAGTCATCCACGCACAAATTACATCATCTAAATATTGCAATACTTTATTATTGATGCCAGTCACCTCATTAAATGAATATTATAACTATTAATGTCATCATAAATGAAAATTACATATAAATGAAGTCATGCTTAAATTTATTCATAAAAAAATCGGCTAGTCACGTGCTAGCCGACAAATAGAAAGGAAAGTAAGTAATAAATATTGAAGATGTTGTGATGTAACTTGAACGATTAATGAGCTATCTGCTATATAGCTCTACCCCTTTGTGTAATCGCTCCCCCTGTTACAAATAATATAATAGCACAATTCAATTGAGTATGTAAGCGTTTTCTTTAAAGTTTTTTAACTTTTTTAAAAATCAAAGTTGAAAATGTCTTCATTGTCACTCTTATGTTATACTTTGTGTAATATATCATCTTTGTGGGAGGTGTGGACGTTGAACAAAGTTGAAAGACAAAATTTAATGATTACTTTAATACAACAAAATAATAAAATGACCGCTCTCGAATTAGCTGAACGTTGCCACGTGTCAAAACGAACAATTTTAAGGGATATTGATGAATTAGAAAACCAAGGTGTAAAAATTTATGCGCATCACGGTAAAAATGGTGGCTATCAAATTCAACAAACACAATCTAAAATTGCACTAAATTTAACCGAAAGTGAACTATCCGCCTTATTCTTAGTATTAAAAGAAAGTCAATCTTATTCGACGTTACCATATAAAAATGAAATCAACGCAATTCTTAAACAATGTTTAACTTTACCTCAAACACGTTTACGAAAATTGCTAAAACGCTTAGATTTTTATATCAAATTTGAAGAGGAAAACTTAACATCATTACCTTATTTGTTTTCTGATATTTTAATTTATTGTACTGAAAGAAACGTGATGTTGGTTGACTATCAACAAGGTGGACATAATACAGCTGAAAATGTTATCTTTATCGGCTTACTTTGTAAAAGAGGTCAATGGATTGCAGTTGTCTATGATATTGGGTTAGGTTGTACTAAAGAATTGGATATCTCTAATATCCTAGATATTTCATATTCATTTGGAAAGACAATACAAACGCACGATATATCTATCGATAACTATCAACAATTTTTAAACCCCATTGATACACCTAATTAGGATATCAATGGGGTCACTATAATTAACGCAACGTTATCATACTTAAAATAAAAGATATTAAGTTATTTAAAATATGAAAAGCTATCGATGCACCAAGGTTTCTTCCAGATTTAAGGTAAATGAATACCAATGCACAAGCTAAGATTAAATAAGGTCCTAGCTCAAATGGAGATTTGGCTTCAGTAACATGCATTGCTGCAAATAAAATAAGTGAAATAATACTCATCACTATAAAATTAAACTTCTTCCCAAGTTCCCCTATTAAAATATGTCTAAAAAATATTTCTTCTATCACTGGTGCCAATATTACAATTAATAAAAACGTAAATGGTAGAAACCAAGTCACGTTGAACAATTGATTTATTTCTAACTCATTTTGCGTTTCATCAAATTGTAAATGTTTCGGTAACCACTGCGTGGCATAACCATATCCTGACATCAATATCATCGATACAATATACAGTATGCCAATGAATAGCCAATGCTTTTTAATATAAGCAAGTCCTTTTTTAAATCTTATTGTCATCGTTTTGATATGCAACAAGTAAAATACAACTATTACAATGATATACGCTACAATTTGTGACAATGTTGATAGCAAAGTCATTTCTAATTGATTCATTTCACCCTTATACATACTAAACAGTAAACCTGAAATAAACATTAAACCAAACATGGCCACTAATAATATTGGTAATAATAGTAAGTCTCGCCAAGCTATATCTTTAAAACTATACTTTGTTTTAACTTTGCTCATTTTTATGTCCCTTCTACTTCAATGGTATATTTAAATTTATTGGAGGTATGCTTTAATGATAAACGAAAGTAAACTCATGTCACAACAAATCATCACTTTACTCGTACTATTAGAACAAATGAAATTCACTTTCTTAATGACGAAAAATGAATTAGATCATTTATTACAACAATTTAACACACTTTGTGTTACTGAATTCGATAGACTCCAAACTAATCCGGCTTCCTATCAATCAATTCCTGGTTATATTGCCTACTTTGAAACTTTTAAATTTTTAGCTGAACATCCATTAAGTCAGATGGACTACGGCAACCCACTACACAATTTTAATCTTTTACAAACTAAACTATCCAACACATTAATTACAATTGATTTTATAAAATAACTATATAGCTATTAACTAATTTAATATCTAACATTTATCTGAAAGTGTTTTATTAGATAAATTATTATATCAAATTTTTCCTTCAAATTGTAATGACTATTTAATAAGGTTATAATCATAATGATTAATATGATAAGTTGAGTCAGATTTAATTTACACAAATTAACTTTACATTGTATGTAATAGCTATGGATATGGGAAATTCATAGTTTAAATCTTCTTTTCTATTAGTAACATATGGGAGTGTGCTTACTTGTAGAATCGTATTTAACTTTAATAATATTACTCAACTATACTTACATCATCCATCAACTTATTTTTCATTCTAAATATGCAGCAAATCATATCATTATAATTTGCCATACAACAAAAGATAACACTTAACATTAAGTGTTGGACTGGAGTGATAAATATGTCAAACGTATTAACAAAAATTGATCATCAATATCCATATATGACACAAAACGAAAAGAAGATTGCTCAATTCATCCTTAATTGCCCGCAAAAAGTTATTCATATGCGGTCACAAGACTTAGCAAAAAGGCTTGATATTAGTACATCATCTGTAATCAGATTTAGTAAAAAAATTACTGATAGTGGCTTTAATGATTTAAAACTCAATATTTCTAAATATGTACCCAAGGCATCGTCATTATACAATGTTGAACTTGTACATAATGAATCAACTTCATCTTTACGTGATAAATTACACAGTAGGACTGTTAAGACACTAGATCATGCCAATCACGAAATAAATGATGACACAGTAGATCATATTTGCCATTATTTAAAACATTCAAATACAATATTTATCTATGGTTTTGGTCCGTCTTTTGTTGCTGCAACGGATATGTACCAAAAGTTATCACGTGTAGGTTTAAATATACAACTTGTCCAAGAGTCACATATATTTGCTACATTACTAGCAACGCATAATTCTAACGATTGCGTCATTTTGATTACAAATAATGGTTTGCAAAATGAGTTGCAATCAATGGTCAAAGTTATTGCGGATTATCATATACCTATTATTACCATTACAAGTACCAAAGAAAGCCCAGTGGCACTAGCCTCAAATATTGTTTTAACATATGGTAAGACCAATGATAATGAAACACATATGAGTGGTACTACTTCTCTATTTGCACAAATGTTTACCATTGATGTTATCTATTATCGCTACGTCGCATTAAATTATCATGCATCGTTAGATTTTATTACACAATCTAAAATGGCACTGGATAATTATCGTAAACATTTATCAAATTTAAAATTCAAACATTAAATGACGAGTGAAACAAATGAATGACGAAACAATTGTGTTCCATGTTACAACTAATCAACATATATAGATTCTTTTGTATTTTATAACATAAGCAATAACTATGGATGTTTATACATCGTTGCGTGAAGCATTAATCTTTTAGTCATATGATCAAGCTTTCACATCGATAAACACAAATATTTTTAATCCAAATATATAAGCGTGATTAATAACGGTTCTCTATTTTTTAAGACTGATAAATAAAAAATAAATAATTTTAAAAAGAAAATTAATTTGAAGCCGAGACTCCTGAGGTAGGGACCCAACACAGAGAAACTGTGAAACAGTTTCTACTTGAAATGCAAGTTGGGCAACAGTGCTAGTCGAAGACCGGGGCCCCAACACAAAGAAACTGACGAATCAGTTTCTACAAACCATGCCAGTTGGGGTAGGCTGAGACAGCACCCTAGGAAGGGACCCAACACAGAAAAACTGATTATCTGAAATAGGTTTACAGTTTATTAATTCATAATAAACTGCATAAGATTTTCTAGCTATCAAGATAGCAGAAAATCTAACATGCCATGCAGGTTGGGCATTGGGGCCCCAGCAAACAAAAATTCTGGCAACAGAATTTTTACAATAATGTGCAAGCTGGGGTGCGAGGCTTAAAAATTTAATTATGTATTAGTCCGATTTGTTAGAGAACCTTAATAACAAAGCCAACTAAGTTTAGATTTTAAAATCAAAACTTAATTGGCTATTTTTAATGTTAAATTTTAATGATATTAGATGATTATTTATTTACTGAATGATTATTTTTATTATATCTAATAAAGTAGTAAATTGTTACTAATGCTAAGAAGACAATACCGATTAATACAGAAACGACTGTTTCTTTATTGAATAACATTCCAATTAACACGAGAACTAAGAACGCAATTGTTATATAGTTACTAAATGCACCACCAGGCATCTTAAATGGATGTCCTTCTATTTGTTCAGGATGTAATTTTCTGAAACGTAAATGACTAAATAAAATCATAAACCAAGGAATCATACCAGGTAAAATTGATGCACTGTATACATATACGAAGATACTATCAGCACCTTTAATTAATAAAGGTAAAATTACATTTAACAATGCACCTACTAAAATACCTACAGATACTGCCATGACAGTGTACACTGGCACACCATTTTTCATTACTTTAGTGAAAATCTTAGGCATTTCACCTTTTTGAGCAAGTGTGAAGATCATACGACTTGCACTAAAGATACCTGAGTTACAACCAGACATCGCTGCTGTTAATACTACAAAGTTAATTAAACCAGCTGCAAAAGTGATACCCACTTTAGCAAATGTTGCTACAAATGGACTACCGATATTACCTAATTCATCCCATGGATACACTGATACGATAACAAAGATAGCACCTAGGTAGAATATTAAAATACGCCAGATAACGCCATTAACAGCTTTAACAATATTTCTTTGTGGATCCTTAGTTTCACCTGCTGAAATACCAATTAATTCCACACCTTGATATGAACCAATAACAATTGATAATGCAAAGAAGAATCCAACGATACCATTTGGCATAAAGCCACCATGTGCCCATAAGTTAGAAATACCAACTGCATGGCCACCATTGCCAATACCAAAGAATATAATACCAAAACCTGCAATTATCATTAAAATGATTGTTACTACTTTAATTAATGCAAACCAAAATTCAAATTCACCAAATGCTTTAACAGAGAATAAGTTAGCAGCCATTAATAATAATACTGCTACAATTCCAGGAATCCAGTTTGGTAAATTAGGGAACCAATAGTTCATATATTCACCAACTGCAATCACTTCACTCATCCCTACAACGACCCATTGGAATATGTTACTCCAAGCTGTCATATAACCTGCTGCCGGATGTATGTAATCACTAGCAAATGTCGCAAATGAACCAGTTGTTGGGTTAAGATATATCATCTCTCCCATTGCTCTCATAATTAAGAATAAAAAGATACCTGCAATTAAGTATGCAACTATTACTGATGGCCCAGTCCATTTAATTGTGCTTGTAGCACCCATAAAAAGACCTACACCAATTGTTCCGCCAAGTGCAATCATTTGTATTTGACGTGAACTCAATCCCCTTTGAAGTTCATTGTTTTCCATTCCATCTTACCCCATCTCTTTAAAATCCTATAATATAATCAATAATTATCTTATTGACGTAATTATACTATAACTTTATGTATTTGGTACATTATTATTTTAACTACATGTAACCGTTTACAAAATTACTATAACAGGCTTTTTGTTATTTGCAAACAATTATTTTTGAGATTTTTCAAAAAAATAAAATAATTTATAAGCAAAGCTATATACAATGTCTTTAGAGGTTATTAGCACCTATGCTATACTTTTTTTATTAATATATTTAAGGAGCTTGAACATGTTCAAAGAAATATTATCCCGTGGTATTAAAATGTCGTTGTTATTTGCGGCTGCTTTTTTTATCATCAATTATTTCGGTATGACTAAACCAGATATTTATGTATTAGCAGGGAAAACAGTCATTGCTACATTAGTCTTTTTAATACTTTATATCATCTTATTTTTACTTTTAAATTCACCTGAGCGTAAAATTAAATTTGGCACAACGTTACCAATCGCAATACTTCTAGGTATAATTATTGGTAAACTATTCTTCACAATACAACTTGGTGTTATAGCTGGACTTATTTTAGGTATCTTAGCTGGATTTATTTGGGAATTCATTAGCGGAAGAAATGGAGAGGATTAATTATGACAACTTTAATTATTGGCCTTATTATTTTAATATTATTAATCATTAGTTTCATCCCAAATTATCGTGCGATGAAACTTGCTAAAGCTGAAGGACAAAATCATACAAGATATACTATTATGGTTGGTATTGATACACTTTTAATTGTCTTAATCATTGTCACGCTATTACTCAAATATATGTAAACATATAGTAAAAGCACAAGATATTATCTTTATTCGAAATAATGTCTTGTGCTTTATTATTATAATTTACCTTGCAACAATAGAAAATAACCAATGGTTGCTATCATAAGATATATAACAGAACCAATAATAAACGATCTCAGTTGTATATGAAATGGTGTTTGTTTGTTAAAAATAGGCCCTATAATTAAATTACCTACTGCCAAAATGGCTGGTCCTGCGATAAAGAAAAGTATTGTATATAACATTTAATAAGTCCCCTTACTTAGTAAAGAACTTTTTAATGATTTCATCTGCACCAACATCTTTAGCTACAAAATCCACATTAGAAAAATCTTGAACTTCAGTCATTCGATTTGTATTAACAATGACATCTAATCCTGCACGAATAGCTGCTGTTGCTCCATTAACTGAATCTTCGATAGCTAAGCAGTGACTCGGACTATAATTCAATTGCTGTACAGCAGTTAAATATAACTCTGGGTCTGGTTTAACATTATCTACATCTTCACTACCTACAACAACCTCGATATAGTTATCCAAACCAAGTGCTTTAAACGTTGGCATAATATCTTCTCTATTACTACTTGTTGCAATCGCCATAGGTATATGACGTTGTTTTAAAAACGCCATTAGTGCTTTAATTGTAGGTCTAATAGGTAGAGATGCACTAGATTGACTATGCATATGATAAATAAAATCTTTACGTTGTTGTCCTACAGCATTCACAATATGTTCTTGTAACTCTGTTGCAGCGCCACCGATAGAATCTCTATAGAAATCAATACTTATAGGTTCAACTTGATCTTCTTTTAAATATTTATTGATTACTTCATATAGATGTTGTTCTGTATCAACAATAGTGCCATCAAAATCGAATACTACAGCTTTATACATAATATCTCTGTCTCTCCTCTGTTATTAATCTTATATCTTTACTCATAGTATACATGTCATAGCGAGAGCAGGACAGAAATAACTTCCCAAAAGATTTATATCTTAGGGAGTGGGACAGAAATAAATTTTATATAAAATTTATTTCGTGTTCCCACCCCGGCAAGACTGACTAGGTTTTCAAAATGGTGATTTATCAACATTTTGAAAACCAGACAGTTACTGCCAAATGCTTAAATTTAAGTGTAAAATACATTTTGTCCCAGGCTCTTATGCAGTTTATTATGAATTAATAAACTGTAATCCTTTAGTTATATTTTTAATCTTTACTAGCTCTTGCCCAACCTGCATTGTTTGTAGAAACTGTAAGTACAGTTTCTCTGTGTTGGGTCCCTATGCAGTTGTTAGAGTTTCTACTTTTTTGATAGCTAGAAACTCTTATGCAGTTTATTTTGAAGTAATAAACTGTAATCCTTTGTCATAGTAACTGTAATCCATAGTTTTTTCTATGACAGGTCCCAACTACTCCAGCTTCACTGACTATACTTATAAAGTGTTCATTTAACAATCGTTTACAATACAAGCAATAATCTACAACCATCTTAAGTTAAGTAAGCAATATTTCTTATATCAAACTTATTTAGCATTTTTTTTTGACCAATATCTTGCTAATATAGGCCCAGTTATATTATGAACAAAACTAAATACAGCACCTGGCACGGCTGCTAACGGACTAAAATGTACAGTTGCTAGTGAAACTGCTAACCCTGAATTTTGCATTCCTACTTCGATACTCACAGCTTTCTTATCAGCTTTATTTAACTTAAACACACGTGCTAATAGATAACCGATAGAATAACCTAAGACATTGTGTAAAATGACTACCGCAAAGATAAGCAATCCTGTAGTTAAAATTTGAGACTTGCTACCACCAACGACTGCCGCCAATATTAATGAAATAGCAATAACTGACACAATAGGTAATGCAGTAGAAACTTTACGCGCAACTTTTTTAGCAACATTTTGTACAATAAATCCAATGACAATCGGTATTAATACAACTTGGACGACTGACCATAACATCGCAGCAAATGATACTTTTAACCACTCATTAGCAAATAAATAAATTAATGCGGGCGTAACGATGGGTGCTAATAATGTTGAAACAGATGTAATCGCTACTGACAATGCAACATTCGCATTAGCAAGATAACTCATTACATTACTAGACGTTCCCCCTGGACAACATCCTACTAAAATAACACCAATTGCAATTTCAGGTGGCAATTGAAATACTTTAGCAATCGCAAAAGCTAATGTCGGCATAATCGTGAATTGTAAGATAACGCCAATAATGACTGGCTTAGGTGACTGAAAGACAACTTTGAAGTCTTTAGGTTCAATGGTCATCCCCATTCCTAACATCACAATACCTAATAAATAAGGCACGATTGTTCCTAAAGTTGCTAACTGACTTGGAAAGATAAACCCAATAATTGCAGCAACCAACATCCATAATAAAAATGTTTTTGTAGCAAATTGACTCATTTTTTCTAACACGTCAAACACTCCCTCATCCTAATCAATAATACCGAAAATAATAACATATGCTACTAGCAGTCACAATACTTTTTCAGAAAATTCTCATTATTTTCGTCGTTTATCATTTACTTAAAATTTAATGATAAATATTTTCAACTTCATTCAAAAGTCTTAGTGCTTAATAAAAAAAAGCGTGGTAAAATCAATTTGAATAAAAGAATGTTCAACTCAAATCAACCACATTTTTATACATAACAGTTATATCCTCGGGAGGTCCTCATATGATTCTAGATAAGTTCGAAACTTATATTGTCAATATTGCAGGTTTAAATGATCGTACGACACGTAAAAAATTAAATAAATTGTGTAAAAGCATCAATTTCTGTGATGCATTTCAATTTTCTATATTAAAAGAAGGTCAACAATACGTTTTAGAAATTAGTTTACCGAAACAACAATTACCTTATTTCATATCTTTCCTAAGTTTTCATCAATATAGTATTTACCAAGTGTTATCACCTAAGAACATCAATGAATTACTTGATTCCAATAACTTATATCAATCTGCTAAACGTTTCGATATTAATATAGATGGGTTACAAGATGCATTTATTAAAGACAAAGTCATTGATATTATGACTATGTTCCAGAATCATCATGACATCTCATATACTTTGAATAAATCACATGCGCATGTCATCAGCTCACCTGAAACTTTTGCTAAAATTTTGCAAACCATTGCTACTAGAAATATTGATATTTTATCTGCAACATATAAATCATCATCACTAGGTAAAGCACGTATTTCTTAGCGCACTAAGAAACCGAGATCGTCATTTATGACCATCTCGGTTTCTTTTTTTGCTATATTCTATGACTAAGTCTATTTCAAGCTAGTTGTCATTTTTGTCGACCATATTTTCAAATGCTTCACGCACTTGTGGTACCGTCATGCCAACAACGACTTGGACACTTTTACCACTTTTCACTAAACCATGTGACATTTGATTATGTGTGAAATAATCAGTATCTTCTACTTTATTTTCATCATACACCGTTAAGCGTAAACGTGTCGTACAGTTTGTCACATCTTTAATGTTGTCTTTTCCGCCTAAACCTTCTAAATAGTAAGCAGCTTTATCTTCGTATTCATTACCCGTTGATGAAGCGTGACCTTTATTATCATCAATACCTTTTTTCTCTTTATAATCTTGTTTTGAAAATAGTTTAACTTCTTCTTCAGTTTTTTTACGTCCTGGAAGTGGAATATCAAATTTCAAAATTAAAAATCTAAATAAGAAATAATATATTGCTACAAAAATTAATCCAATGACAACTTGTGCTACGTATGTACTCCAATGGTCTTTACCTAGTGGTAACCAGTTTGTTGAGATAAAGTCTAGCACACCGCCACCCATGTTACCAACAACACCAAAGCCATACATAATGGTATCCATTGTTGCTGCTAATAATGCATGTAGGACAAATAAATAAGGTGCAATAAATAAGAATGTAAATTCTAATGGTTCAGTAATACCTACTACTACAGCAGTTAATGTTGCTGGAATTAACAATGCTGCCACTTTTTTGCGATTGTCTTTAGGTGTCGTTGAATACATTGCTAAAGCAATACCTAAACAGCCAAAAACTTTACCGTTACCTTGTAACATAAAGCCATAAGGGAATTGCTCTTTTAAAGGTTTCGTACTTTTCGCAAAATCATTTAAATGTTCTAACCACTCTGCTTTTAACCCATGGTTGACTACAACTGGACCTACTTCAATAGGTGCATATATAAAGTGATGTAATCCTGTAGGAATCAATACACGTTCTAAGAAGTGATACAACCATACACCAACATAACCTGAAGCAATAATGAAATGTTGCATTGATCCAATACCATTCTGTACTGTTGGCCATACTACACAAGTAATTGCCGCTATCGGTAACATAACAAAGAATGAAATGGTAACAACGAATGTTAAACCTTGGAACACACCAACCATTTCAGGCAGACGTTTACTGTAGTATCTATTATGTATCCAAGTTATAATACCTGAGATAATAATACCACCAAGGATGTTAGTATCTAGTGTTTCAATACCTGCAATTGACTTTAGTCCAGGTACGTTTTCCACACCTTTTTGTAAATTGGCACCAAATGTGTGTGGCCATTGCGTTAAAATTGCATTAATAAAGGTATTAAACATTAAATATCCCATTAATGCTGCAAGTGCTGCATGACCAGGTGCTTTTTTAGCTAATGATAACGGTAATCCTACTACAAAAACAACTTCCATATGATTAAAAATTACCCAACCACCAGCTTCTATAACTGACCAAAACTTAAACCAAAATGTATGTTGATCTGCAAGTCCACCCATAATTGTTGGATTTTTGAATAACGTTGCAAATCCTAATACAATACCAAAGAACGCAAACATCAAAACTGGAACAATCATGGCACTACCAAATCGTTTTATCGCATTCATCTTTTCCCCTCCAAAACTTTTTTATGATCAACTGTATGCTTCTTGTAATTATATTCAAGCAACTATATTGTTTAATCTATTTATATACAATATATAGTAAACGCTTACACATAAACAACGTCATTGACGCAATTTGAAAGTATTTTGTATAATCAGATTATCTTTTCATTTACTGAAAATATTTTCAGTTATGACTTTAAAGACTGTGATTCAAACATTCTGTTCTGAGATAAATACATCAAATTTATTATATGGGCTTTTCTAATATTACCGACAAAATTAAGGGGATGATAAGCATGTTTCTAGATGAACGCGTGAATCGTCATTTCGATAAATTAAATGATAACGATCTGCAAATTGCTCATTATATTAATACCCACGTTGATGCTTGTAAACATATGAAGATTCAAGATTTAGCGCAATTCACGCATGCTTCTAATGCAACCATTCATCGTTTTACTAGAAAGCTTGGTTTTGATGGTTATAGTGATTTTAAATCTTATTTAAAATTCGAAAGTGATAAAACACATCAATTACCTTCAAACTCAATCGATGGTTTTCGTCAAGAAATTGAAAGCACCTTCAGTTATTTGGAACGTGTTGATTATCACTTATTAACTTCTAAAATGCATGATGCTACAACAATTTATCTTTATGGGACTGGTCGTGCCCAATTGAACGTTGCTTCAGAAGCACAACGCATTTTACTAACATTGCATAAAAACGTTATTGTGTTGCATGATGAACACGAACTAAAAATGGTACTAAATAAAAGTGATGATAATGATTTATTCTTTATTATTTCCTTATCAGGTGAAACACACCAACTTATTGAAGTGACGAACTTATTACAATTACGTCAAAAATTCTTTATTTCTGTGACAACAATGAAAGACAATACGCTTGCGCAAAAAGCAAACTATAATGTTTATGTTTCTAGTAATACATTTTATTTAATGGATGGTACAGACTATTCTAGCTTTATTAGTTATCATATTTTCTTTGAAACATTAGTTAGAAAATTCAACGAACATTTACAACAAGGTGATTTAACACAATAGTTATCAACCATTGAGATTATGATATTAAAAAGGGTTCTCTCCCAAATTGGACTGATACATAATTATTTTTTTAAGCCTCGCTATGCCCAACTTTGCCCGTCTTGCACATAAAAGAAAAAATTTTATCTTAAAATTTTTCTATGACGGGTCCCTGCATTGCATTAAAAAACTGGATAACCAGTTTTTCTGTGTTGGGTCCCTTCCTAGGGTGCTGTCTCAGCCTACCCCAACTGGCATGGTTTGTAGAAACTGATTCATCAGTTTCTTTGTGTTGGGGCCCCGGTCTTCGTCTAGCACTGTTGCCCAACTTTCATTGCTTGTAGAAACTGTTTCACAGTTTCTCTATGTTGGGTCCCTACCTCAGGAGTCTCGGCTTCAAAATAATTTATATTTTAAATTATTCACTTTTTATTTATCAGTCCTGAAAAATAGAGAACCATAAAAAGGAAGTTATGACTATGAAAATTTGATAGTCATAACTTCCTTTTACTTATTGATGCTATTGTTGTTTTGAATCTTCAATATCTTGTAACACTTGGTTCATTTTATCGAACATTAATTCAAAACCATGTGTAATCGAATCATGATATTCTTTTTTCTTTTGTTTATATTCTAAACTTGTTAACCTACGTTCTTTTTCAACTAATGAACGGTAGTAGAAGAACATCTGAGTACCACCTGTTTCACGTTCAAAAAATTCTACTTCAATGACATCTTGTTCTTCACTTAACCCTGGCATACCAATTGTCATTTTAATAAATTCATCCATAATCAGTGTTTCAAAAGTACCCTCGATAATGTTTTCTTTACCATTTCTGACGTCGACAATACGGTACGTGCCACCTTCTTTAACATCTGCTTCAATACTCTTATTGGTACGTGTTGATGTCATAAACCACTGTTTTAAAATATCTTTCTTAGTCCAAGCTTCATATACTAATTCTGGAGAAAATTTTAACAATCTTTCAACATCTATTTCTACATGTTCATTTTCTACATTGAATTTTGCCACTTTGTTCACCTACTTTCAGACTCACTCTTATTTTAACTTATTTTAACAAAGTTCCAAACTTAGACGATTAGATGGACATCAATGCTCAAAGTCGTTACTTCAAATTATTTAGTTAAAAATTACTACCATATTATAGTTTAGACGTTTTTTTCTTTAATTTTGGAAGATTGAAAACGATCGCAAACAAACCACAAACACCTAATAATATCGGATAAATACTATAAGGTATCATCATAAATGGTGAGATACCTGCGACACCGGCTGCTGAAATAACTTGGGGACTATACGGTAGCAGTCCTTGGAAGCATCCACCAAAAATATCTAAAATACTTGCTGACTTTCTTGGATCTACATCATATTCATCAGCGATATTTTTAGCTAATGGACCAGACATAATAATTGAAATCGTATTATTAGCCGTTGCAATATCTGCAGCACTGACTAAACTTGCGATACCTAATTCTGCACCACGTTTAGATTTCACTTTCGAACGTACAAATTGTAACAACCACGTAATACCACCATTGTGTTGAATAATTCCTACTAAACCACCTATTAATAATGCAATCATGGCAATATCTTCCATGCTCATAATCCCTTTTGAAATTGCATTTAACAAACCAGTCCAGCCAAATGAACCATCGATGATACCTATTAACCCAGCTAATAATGTACCACCAATTAAGACGATAATAACGTTAACACCTATTAAAGCTAATACTAATACCAAGACATATGGAATGACTTTAACAAGTTGGTAATCATAATTTTTAGTATGATCAATCGCTATACCATTAGTTAAAAAGAATAATACGATAATCGTAATAATGGCACCGGGTAAGACGATTTTAAAATTCACTCTAAATTTATCTTTCATTTTCGTGTGTTGCGTACGCACTGCAGCAATAGTTGTATCAGAGATCATTGATAAATTATCACCAAACATTGCACCACCTACAACTGTCGCCATTGCTAGTGCAGTAGGAACGTCTGTTGCTTGCGCAAACCCATAACCAACTGGAGCAATTGCTGCTACTGTACCTACAGACGTCCCCATTGAAATAGATACAAACATGCAAATAACAAACAAACCAACGATGATAAGATTTTGTGGAATTAATGATAATCCTAAATTTACTGTGGATGTTACACCACCCATTTTTTCAGCAGTTGTTGAAAAAGCACCTGCTAAGACAAAGATTAACATCATTAAAATAATATTTGAATGTCCAGCACCTTTAGTAAACACTTCAACTTTAGATGCAAAAGATTCTTTCCTATTCATTAATAACGCTACAATGACAGTTACTGTAATCGCAACATTTAATGGCATGGTTGTAAAGTCACCCGTTATAATACCAACACCTAAAAATAAGGCTACAAATAATAACAATGGAAATAAGGCCCATGCATTACTCTTTTTCTGTTCTTCCATTTTTTTACCTGCTTTCCAATAAAAATACCTCTTCCTTACAAAGAAGAAAGAGGTTAATTATTTAATACCTGCTTATCTTCAAACCTTTTCGGTTACTGGAATTGGCACATGAGTCATGTTGCCGAAGATTCGTAGGGCCAGTCCCTCCACTTCTCTTGATAAGTTTATATATGATTTAAAGTCTTACCGTAAAAGATAACATAGTTATCGTCAAGTGTCATTAGAATAATGATACTTATTTAAAGGATTTTTATTGCTTGTTGTTCGTTCATCAAACTAAGTTATCTTGTTATCTTAATCATTGTTGTTAATATCATATTTAACATCAATATACACCATCATAACAACGATAATAATTAGTCCCATAATTGGAACGATTAATAGCAACCATAATTTAAAATACAGTGCTATTAATATAAGCACAATGCTAACTAAAGTAATGATTAAAGACCAATATTTCAACTTTTTAGTACGTTCTGTTGACATCACTTTAACGCGTTTATCTTTATCTGGTGCATTAATAATATAATCAATACCTAACTTTCTAAATATAGTATGACCAACAATGATTGGTATCCAAATTAACAAAATGATAACTACTTGCCATTGATGGTTAGAAATCGTTGGCACTCCAGCAATAATTAACAATGGTACATATACAATAATAGTTGTGATAATCGCCATCGTATAATCACCTAATGGCGTCAACCAAATACGTTGTTGTTGTATATTATGCGCTACTGCAAAAATATTACCTAATAACATACAAGTAAAGAACATCACGCTGCATATTATTAATAAACTTGTATCATCCATTTTATCGAACAATAATGCAATAGTAAGTACACTAGCCACAGCTACAAACGCCAAAAGTTTAAATGTAATCGCTAGCCTTTTAAACATCGCTCGTCATCCTTTCATGATGTCATATGTCGCTTTGTTTCTAATAGGGCATTGAAGTTGACTATGAATCTCTGATTTTCAAAATTAATTAATAGTAACATTCTAAATGTGGGCGTGGGCCAGACATAAATCTTGTCAAAAATTTATGTCATAACCTCACCCCAGCAAGACTGACTAGGTTTTTAAAACGCTGATCTATTCACATTTTGAAAACCAGACAGTTACTGCCAGATACTTATGTTTAAATACAAAATGCTTTTTGTCTCAGACTCAATACAACCGTTAATCCAAATTGTCTAAAAGCCTTAAATATTGCTATTTTATGTATAAAAAATGGAATGCTAAGAGATCCAATTACTAACATTCTCTTAGTCATTCCATATATGATTATCAATGTGCTGTCATACACATTAATCTATTTGAATACCACCAGTGACACCAAATACTTGGCCAGTCGTATAACTTGATTCTTCTGCTGCAAGTAGAACATACGTACCAGATAATTCAACAGGTTGACCTGCTCGACCTAATGGTGTGTTCTGTCCAAAAGTAGGAATTTTACTTTGTGGTTGTCCGCCACTAATTTGTAGTGGTGACCAGAATGGACCTGGCGCAACACAATTGACACGTATTCCTTTAGGACCTAATTCTTCAGATAAACTTTTTGTTAATGAAATGATTGCTGCTTTGGAAGCGGCATAATCATGTAATATTGGACTTGGATTATATCCTTGAACAGATGATGTTGTTGTAATTGATGCACCTGGTTGTAAATATTGTAAGGCTTTTTGAACTGTCCAGAAGATTGGATAAACATTCGTTTCAAATGTTTCAGCAAATGACTTAGTATCAAAGCCTTGAATATCATCATGATATTGTTGATGACCAGCCACTAACGTTACATTATCTAAGCCACCTAACGTTTTATATGCTTGTTCAACAAGGTCATAATTAAATTGTTCATCACGAATATCACCAGGGATTAACACTGCTTGACGACCTGCTTGTTCAATCACTTCTTTAACTTCTTGTGCATCTTGCTCTTCGCTAGGTAGATAGTTGATTGCAACATCAGCACCTTCTTTAGCATAAGCAATCGCAGCAGCACGACCTATCGCTGAATCGCCACCCGTTACTAATATTTTATAATCTTGTAAACGTCCATGCCCTATATATGAAGTTTCACCACAGTCTGGCGCTGGTGTCATTTCACTTTGTAAACCAGGTACAGGTTGTTCTTGTTTATCATAATCTGATGTTTTAAATTTATTTCTAGGATCTTGTGCTCCCATATTTTAACATCTCCTCATTAAGTTTCTATTTATATTTACCCAATGAGTGCCCTACTTTAATCATATTTTCATACTTTTTACTATACTGCAAAGAATTATACAAGTAATTGTTTCACCAAATTAACAAAGTAAGATGGCACTTTTTTCAAAATCATTTCGTCCGGATCATATTGAGGATGATGTAAATCATAGTTACTATTTGAACCAATAAAGGCAAAGACACCAGGAATTTGTTGACTGAACCCTGAAAAATCTTCACCTATTGTCAATGGTTCTTCCATAACATTGACGTTATAACCAACTTCTTGTGCTACTTGAATAGCTTTATCTGTTAATTGTTGGTCATTAATAACTGCACCTGGTAATTTTGTATAATTCAATGTTACTGTAGCATTGAACATTGCTGTTAAGCCTTGCGCAATATCTTGAAGTCTTTGTTCAATCAAATCTCTAACATTAGCGTCAAAAGTTCTCACTGTCCCTTGAACATATGCTTGATCCGCAATGACATTCCATGTTGAACCAGAAGTTACTTGCCCAATGGTTACCACCGCTTCATCAAATGCCGATATATTCCTACTAACAATTGACTGAATGCTATTAATTAATTGTCCTAATACAATGACTGGGTCATTACTTTGTTCTGGTTTCGCTGCATGTCCACCTACACCCTGTATATTAAATTCAAAGCGGTCAACGGCCGAAGTAATAACACCAGATTTAATAGCAAATTCACCAACATTGAGTGAAGGATAATTATGAAATCCTAATATTGCTGATACGTCATCAACAATACCTGTATTAACGACTTCCAAAGCGCCATAACCTAATTCTTCAGCAGCTTGAAAAATAATTTTAACACGTCCATTTAACTGACCCTCTATTGCTTTCAATTGCAACGCCGTTCCTAATACACTTGCCATATGAATATCATGTCCACAAGCATGCATAACATCTGACTTGACAGATTTAAAATCATGATTAACTAATTCATTAATAGGCAACGCATCGATATCACTTCTAATTGCGATACATTGATCTCCCTGTCCTATTTCTGCTACTAAACCTGTTTTTAAAGGTGTCTCTAAAATGTTAATATCATGCTCCTCAAGAATTTGTTGTAATTTTGCAGTCGTGTTAATCTCTTCGTTTGAAAGTTCTGGATGTTGATGAAAATATCGACGCCATGCTACTAATTGATTATAATCTGTCATCATTATCTCTCCTTTAATCGTACTATCCATCGGCCTATATAATAAATTAATGTACCCACAATCACTCCAATTGCTAAATTATTAGTTATCAAAATTAAAGCCATCGTGATTAACATTAAGCTCCCACGTTTAAAAGGTGCTTCTTTAATATGTGACACTGTTCTTCTATCGAACGTATTTAATGATACTGATACAAGTACAACTGCTAAGACAACCATTGGAATGTGCCCTACAATCGGTCCTAACACAATGACACATAGTAATAAAAAGATTCCAGTTGAAAGTGTTGCTACTCTACTAGTTGCCCCCATTCTATAGAAGAATTTAGATTGCCCTACGAGACCACTAGAACCATAGCCTCCTAATAAGGACATCACTGTATTTGCAATACCTTGACTCAATACTTCTCTATCTTTATTACTATCTTGTTGCGTTAAATCATTCATCATTTGTGTTGTTAGATTAGTTTGTATTACTGAAATGACTGCCATTGTTGCGCCATACACTAGTGCAATTTTCATTGACGACCAACTGACAATGTCATAGGGGATATGTATGTGAGGCAAGGTCATTGTGATGTTAGCAAGATCATAAACGTACTGTATATTTGGATGTATCAACCACGTCAAAAATGTAACAATGATAATGGCAATGAGTGGTGCTGGAATCAAGCGAATTGTTTTAGATGCAATAATAATAATGAGACATGCTAAGATAGCAACAATATAAGTAGCAGGTGAGATACCAAAGATATACTTAATTTGCGTTGTTAATAACAGTAAGCCTAATGCATTCATAAATCCCATAACAACTGTATTTGGTATACGCGTTAGTACTTTATCAATATGACATAAACCAAATATAATAAGTATAAGTCCCATGACTAAAGTTGCTAAAAATAAATAAGATATACCATGTTGTATAACTAAAGGTGCAGCAACAATAGATATACCACTACTTGGTCCCGAAACCATAGCTAAACGATGACCTATAAAACTCATCATAAACATCATTAAGCCACACGTCATTAAACCAATTGCTGGATTAATATGAACAATAAACGAAAATGCAATGGCTACTGGTAATAATGCCAATGCTAATAATATTCCCGCTAAAACATTTTGACTATATTGACCTTTCCATTCATCAAGGTAACTTGGTCTATTTTTATCCGTCACGTTACCATCCCCTTATATGTTTTATGTTAACATTATTGTCAAATAATTCTTACAATTACAATAATTCATAGGTGTGGCCCACTTTGTTCGACATTATCTTTACTAAACTAATTAAAAAGCTCTAAGTAAACGTACCTGTATAGATACGATACTTAGAGCAACTATTGTCACAACTATTGTTAGTCTAATGTTAAAGTATTATCGACAATAACTTTACCATCTTTGATTACTTTTTCAGCATGGTTAATGCCAAAATGATAAGGAATATATTCATGATTTGGCGCATCCCAAATAACAATATTCGCTTTATCACCTTTATTAATAGTACCAGCATCGACATCAATCGCCTTAGCCGCATTGACAGTGACAGCATTCCACACTTCATTTGGAGATAATTTTAATTTTAACGCTGCAATAGCCATAACCAGTTGCAAGTTATTGGTTACACTACTTCCCGGGTTATAATCTGTGGCAAGCGCAATCGCACCATTATTCTCTAACATTCCACGAGCGTCAGCATAATCATTCTTATCTAGGTAGAATGTTGTTGCTGGTAGTAATACTGCAACTGTGTCACTATGTCGCAACTTTTCTTTACCTTTATCACTTGAAGCCACGAGATGATCAGCAGAAATCGCACCTTCATCAATGGCTAATTCTAGTCCTCCTAATGGATCAATTTCATCTGCATGAATCTTCACCTTAAAGCCAGCTTCTTTTGCTTTTTGCATATAACGTCGTGATTCTTCTATCGTAAAGACCCCTGTTTCACAAAAGATATCTGCAAAATCAGCATATTGTTTCACTTCTGGCAATAATTCAATCATGTCATTTAAAAATGCTTCATTAGAGTCTGCTTCTTCCGGCACTGCGTGTGGTCCTAGGAAAGTATGTTTCATATCTAAATTATATTTATCAGCCAAACGATTAGATACTTTTAATTGTTTCAATTCATTGTCTTTATCTAAACCGTATCCACTTTTACTTTCTACAGCGAGCACACCATGTTTAATCATAGTTAATAAATCATGTTCTGCTTTATTAAACAAATCTTCTTCTGACGTTTCACGTGTGGCTTTAACAGTAGATAAAATGCCTCCACCCATTTCTAAAATTTCTAAATAAGATTTACCTTGACGTTTCAATGACATTTCATGTTCTCTTGAACCACCAAATATTAAATGTGTATGTGCATCTACTAATGCTGGCGATACTACTTTACCACTTGCATCTATGATTTCTTGAGCTTCAAAATCATCACTATGCGCTCCAGCATATACAATCTTGCCATCTTTAACAACTACTGTACCATTTTCAACAATAGTTAAGTCATCTAATTCTTGTCCTTTTAACGGTCTATCCGTTGATTTAGGTAAAATTAATTCTTGTATATTAGTAATGATTAAATCATTCATTATTTATCACCCGCTTCATCAATCATTGGTATTTTAATACCTTTATCTTTAGCAGTTTGTATGGCAATATCATAGCCTGCATCAACATGTCTTGCTACTCCCATACCCGGATCTGTAGTTAACACTCTTTCTAAACGACGATCAGCTTTTTCAGAACCATCAGCAACAACTACCATACCTGCATGTAATGAATAGCCCATGCCAACGCCACCACCATGATGGAAAGAAATCCAAGAACCACCTGCTGCAGTATTAATCAAAGCATTAAGTACTGCCCAATCACCAACTGCATCACTGCCATCTTTCATACTTTCAGTTTCACGGTTTGGACTTGCCACAGAACCAGAGTCAAGATGATCACGTCCAATAACGATAGGTGCAGAAATTTCACCTTCTCGTACTAAACGATTTAGTGCTAAGCCCATTTTGGCTCTTTCCCCATAACCTAACCAAGCAATACGTGATGGTAACCCTTGATAAGCAATTTTTTCTTCAGCCAAGTCTAACCAACGTAATAATTTTTCGTTTTCCGGGAATAATTTACGCATTTCTTCATCAGCACGTTCAATGTCTTTAGGATCACCACTTAATGCAGCAAAACGGAATGGTCCTTTACCTTCACAAAATAGTGGTCGAATATATGCTGGCACAAATCCTGGGAAATCAAAGGCGTTGTCAACACCATTATTATAAGCAACTTGACGAATGTTATTACCATAGTCAAATGCTACTGCACCACGTTTTTGGAATTCTAGCATTAACTCAACATGTTTAGCCATAGATGCTTGAGAAAGTTCAACATATTTTTTAGGATCATTAACACGTAAGTCACGTGCTTCTTCAACTGAATATCCTTGTGGTACATAGCCATTTAACGGGTCATGTGCACTTGTTTGATCTGTAATGACATCAACTTTAAACCCTTTATCTAAAATAGCTTGGTGAACATCTACCGCGTTACCGACTACAGCAATTGACAAACCTTCACCTCGCTCTTTTGCTTGTTGTGCTAATCTTAACGCTTCGTCTAAATCATGTGTTTTAATATCGCAATATTTCGTGTCGATTCGTTTATCTATTCTTGATTCATCAACATCAACACAAATTGCCACTCCGTTATTCATTGTAATAGCAAGTGGTTGTGCACCACCCATACCACCAAGTCCAGCAGTTAACGTAATTTTACCTGCTAAATCACTATTGAAATGTTGGTTTGCTAATTCTGCAAATGTTTCATAAGTTCCTTGAACAATACCTTGAGAACCAATGTAAATCCAACTACCAGCAGTCATTTGTCCATACATAGTTAAACCTTTTTTATCTAATTCATTAAAATGATCCCAGTTTGCCCATTCAGGTACTAGAACTGAATTAGAGATTAGTACACGTGGCGCTTCATCATGCGTTTTAAAAACGGCAACAGGTTTACCCGATTGCACTAACATCGTTTCATCAGCTTCTAAATCACGTAACGTTCGTTCAATAGCTTCAAAAGATTCCCAGTTACGTGCAGCTTTGCCAATACCACCGTAGACAACTAAATCTTCAGGTCGTTCAGCAACTTCTGGATCTAAGTTATTATAAAGCATACGCAGTACAGCTTCCTGCTCCCAACCTTTACACTCTATATCTAAACCTTTTTTTGCTTGGATTTTTCTCATTAAAATCTCTCCCTATCTTAATTAGAATGACAGACGATGTGAAGCGTTTACATAATTATCTTCATTAGTTATTATATTATGCTAAAATATAGTTAACAAATATAAATAAACTAATTATTTATAACTTCAAGTTATAAATGAGATGTAGGGGGATAACAATGAAAATAATTCAGCTTGAATATTTTTTAGCGATTGTTAAATATAATAGTTTCACTAAAGCTTCTCAATTTCTTCATATTAGTCAGCCTTCGTTAACTGCTACAATTAAAAAGATGGAAGCGGATTTGGGTTATGATTTATTTATCCGTTCTACTAAAGATATTAAAATTACTGAAAAAGGTATACAATTTTATCATTATGCTAAAGATTTAGTGCATCAATACCGTTCCACTATGGAAAAAATGTACGATTTAAACGTATCAACTGTTCCTAGAATAAAAGTCGGTGCTTTAGAATCGACAAATCAATGGTTATCTCAATTAATTAGAAAACATCATCTTGATTTTCCACAACAGCAGTATCGTTTATATGAAATTCATGATAAATCACGTTCTATTGAAGAATTATTAAATTTCAATATACATATCGCACTGACAAATGAAACAATTAATCATGACGATATTGAATCAATAGCGTTATATGAGGAGTCATATATACTTTTGGCTCCCAAAGAAACATTTTGTCATCAAGATTGGGTAAATGTTCAAAACTTACCACTCATTTTACCTAATAAAAATTCTCAAGTTAGAAAACATCTTGATGATTATTTTAATAGAAGTAATGTACGTCCTAATATCATTGTTGAAACAGATCGTTTTGAATCAGCTGTATCTTTTGTGCATCTTGGTTTAGGCTATGCTATTATTCCAAGATTTTATTATCAATCTTTTAATACTGCTCATTTAGAATATAAAAAAATCCGCCCCAACTTAGGACGGACAATTTATATTAATTATTTAAAAAAACGCAACCATTCAACAGAAGTCAATAGCCTCATTCAACAATGTAAAGACTATTGGTTGGGAGTGGGACAGAAATAATTATTTCAAAACAAATTATTTCGTAGTCCCACCCCGGCAAGACTGACTAGGTTTGTAAAACGTTGATTTATCAACATTTTACAAACCAGACAGTTACTGCCAAATGCTTGAATCTAAGTCTGAAGTGATTATGTTACAAGCTCTAATTGTTACAAGCTCTTATTGCCCAACTTGCATGGCTCGCAGAATGTCTTGATGAAATTCTCTGTGTTGAGGCCCCTTGTTGCATAGCAATCAAAGATTTACAAAAGTCTTCTCCTTTTGCATAACTAGCACTAACTTTTTCTTCGTAAAAGAAGTGCACTACAAGGATTACAAAAGTCTTCGCCTTTTGCATAAGTAGCACTAACTTTTACTGCGTAAATGAAGTGCCTTTCAAGGTTTACAAAAGTCTTCAACTTTTGCATAAGTAGCACTAACTTTTACTGCGTAAAAGAAGTGCTACTTTAAAAAGTGGTGTACGAGGTTAGCAATCAATTTAGCTGTTCTATTATCTGTATCATATGTTGGATTCATTTCCGCTATGCTTATAGATGTCACCTTATCACTTGGAACAATACGTTTTGCTAATTCGAATACGATATGTGGATATAATCCTAACACAGCTGGTGCACTTACGCCTGGAGCAAAAGCACTATCTACAACATCCATACATATTGTTAACATAATAACATCATGATCATGTATAAAACGTTCAATCATATCCTTAATTGGTGGTGACACATGATGCAACAATTCATCTGAAAATACATATTTAATATCTTTTTCTTTTGCATAATCAAATAAACTTTGAGTATTACCACCTTGAGAAATTCCAAGCACCATATAATCAGTGTTATCATCATCTTCTAATATTTGTCTAAAACTTGTACCTGATGTTGATTCTTCTTCATCTCGTGTATCAAAATGTGCATCAATATTGATAACTCCAATTGATTGTTTAGGATACACTTGTCGTAAAGCTAAATACTGTGCATAGGCAATGTCGTGTCCACCACCCAAGAGAAATGTTTGCTTATGATTTACAATTGACTTTGAGGCTAGTTCAGCAAATTCTTTTTGTGTATCAATTAATTGCTCATGAGTATGTTCAACATTGCCATAATCGACAAAGGTTTCACATTGATTTAAATCAGGTAATCCTGCAAAAGCTTGTTTAATAGCGTTTGGACCTTCTTTGGCACCCACACGTCCTTTATTAAGTTCAACACCTTTATCTACAGCATAACCTAACATACCAACGCCATTAGGTTGTTTAGACTTAGTCACTTGAGTTAAATCTTCAAATTTTACTGTTTGAAAGTGTCTAAATTGCCTGCGATCAGTTTCACTATCTAAACGTCCTGTCCATAAATTTGGTTCACCAAGCTTATACACACTATTTCCCCCTCATATTATAGAGATGATTTAATACTTAAAGTATAACGTAATGTTAAATTTCAATTCAATATATACCATTAATCTATGATATTAATTATTACTTATTTTGATAATCAAAATATTAATTAAAGTTGAATTTTCTTAAAAAAGCTATTTTTATATTAATATAATACGTCAGGACTATTACATTTTGATTAATAAATGACATAGACAATTTAACTCTTAGCTTGTAATATGTATAATTGTTAATAAATGATTATTTGCACGGTACCTAACGGAGGTTACACTAATGAAAAATAATAAAATTTCTGGATTCCAGTGGGCAATGACAATTTTTGTATTTTTTGTCATTACTATGGCTCTATCCATCATACTTAGAGATTACCAAGCTACTGTAGGCATTAAACACTTTGTTTTTGAAATCACTGATATTGCACCGTTTGTTGCAGCAGTCATTTGTATTGTCGTTTTCAAACATAAAAAAATACAACTTGCCGGCTTAAAATTCACTATTGGCTCGAAAGTTATTGAACGTATTCTTTTAGCCTTAATCTTACCGCTAATTATTTTTATGATTGGTATGTACAGCTTTAATACATTTGCGGATAGTTTTATCCTATTACAAGCTTCTGATTTATCAGTACCAATTACACAAATTCTTATCGGACACATCGTTATGGCATTTTTAGTCGAATTTGGTTTCCGTTCTTATTTGCAAAATATATTAGAAACGAAAATGAATACATTCTTCGCTAGCATTATTATCGCGTTGATGTATTCAATATTTACAGCAAATACTACTTACGGATCACAATTTGCAATTTATAACTTTATCTATTCGTTCGCATTTTCAATGATTATTAGTGAATTAATCCGTGCTACACGCGGACGTACAATTTATATCGCTACAATTTTCCATGCTTCAATGACATTTGGATTAGTATTCTTATTTAGCGAAGAACTTGGCGATTTATTCTCTATGAAAGTGATTGCTTTATCAACAGCGCTTGTAGCAGTTGTGTTTATCTTATTAAGTTTACTTATAAGATTCATTGTTTACATGACTACGAAACGTAGTTTAGAAGAAGTTGAACCAAATAATTACTTTGATCATGTTGATGATAGTGACGATGAAAATACTAATCATCAACAAGACAATTCAAACGTTTTAGGTGATAACACAACTGACAATACTAAAACTGACATGAGTGATAATAAATCACATGATGATTCAAATCATACAACGACAGATACTTCTTCATCAGATAATCAGCACGAAGACCTTAAATCATCTGCGCCATATAAAGATGATCGTCATTCTGCAACCGTCACTGATGCTGAAGAAGAAATTAAAGATATTAATAATCACAACAATCACCGTCGTTAAATCTAAATTTAAAAACGCCCGTACACTTTTTTGTACGAGCGTTTTTTTGCTATGTCGTTAAAATATTAACCCCATCTTGTGTTCCAACAATTACTTTATCAGCCATATCTAAGAAATATCCTGTTTCAAATACACCTGTAATATGAATTAAAAACTCATGGAATTCATAAGGGTCAATTCCTTTTGGCAATGTACAATCAAGAATATAATTACCATTATCAGTAATAAAAGCAACATCTTCTGTTACACGTCTTTCAACTTTAATATCACCATAAGATTCAATCTTACGAACTACTTGTAACCAATTAAATTTATCTACTTCTACCGGCAATCTAAATGTCTCACCTAGATAATCCACAATTTTAGATTCATCAACAACAACCACAAAGCGGTCAGCAATTTCGTCAATTACTTTTTCTCTAAATAATGCTCCGCCACCACCTTTAATAATATTTAAAGTTGGATCTACTTCATCAGCACCATCAATAGCTAAATCAACATGATCTACATCATTTACTTCTGATATTTGAATACCTAATTCTTTAGCTAAATATGCAATTTTATTCGACGTACATACACCTGTAATGTCATAACCTTGTTCCTTAATCAATTGAGCAATTTTAGGTAATAATAGTTCCATCGTACTACCTGTACCAATACCTAAAATCATGTCCTTATTAATTTCTTTCAATACATCATTTAAAGTCATTAATTTAAGTTCATTGACATCTTTCATTTAGATAGCCTCCTGTAGTATATTTCTTTGGTCTATTCATCTTATATTCTACATGACCATCATCATTAAACATACCCTTATTTTCTAACATTTTAAAAACATTTTATATGTAATAATCAAATAATTTAATTTATGTTGCACAATATAGTGACAATATTGCCATCATAGATGAAAACGTTTTAATTATTATTAGCTATACTCAAAAATTCCCACCTTTACAACTGTTATATTTAACTTAGTCTAATATAACAACTACAGTTCAACTATAAATATCATTATGGGAAAGTGACACAAATCCGCGGCATACTAGATGACATCATATTATATAATGCTTGTTTAATATAACAATAGTCACTCTATCTCACTTTAATGCGTTGTTCTTGAACAAAGTCATGACTGACAATTAATCAAAAAGAAGAAAAACCGAGATGTGCAACAGGTCACAACTCGATTTTTTCATTTTAATTTCTAACTCTAATACTTAAATCTTTCATTTAGCTTTAATATATTTAATTATCATTGCCTGTAACTGCGTATTCATGTATACGATAACTTGTTTTAGAATGGAACGGTTCACCAGCTTTTAAAATCGATAAAGCTTTATCCCCATCTATATTAATATCATTTGGCATAAATTGTGCTTCGAGGGTAAAACCAGAATGTGCTTTATAAATATTGAAATCACTTTGCCATGCTTCTGGTTGGTTAAAAGTAAACATAACAATATTCGGCATATCAGTATCCACTTCTAGAGAAAATTCATGATTCTCGACAAAAAGTTTGTCATTTCCTACTGTAAATGGATGGTCTAAGCCACCGTATTGTGCCATTTGTTGTTGAAGCTTAGGATGATCACTTGTAAATATATCACTTAGTTTAATTTTGTTATCGCTGAAAATATCATGTAACTCTAATACTTCATCAGTAACAATATTTTGGTCATCTAGTAAATGCATATTCAAATGTTCACTATAAAGTCGATGATTATCAACGACATTATTATCTCTATTTAAATTAAAGTAGACATGATTTGTTGGATTAAACAACGTATCTTCTGTAGCTACCGCTTCGTAGTCTATTGACCACTGATGATTTGCATCATAAGTATGCGTAATCTTCACTTCGATATCACCTGGGAAATTGTCTTCTTGTGATTGGAGTGTAGTTGTAAATACTACTCTAATTTGACTAATTTCATTAAAAATTTCATAATCGAACAATTTAGAGTCCAATCCCTGTTTACCACCATGTATATGATGAGGCTGATCATTTTGTTCTAATTGATACTGTTGTCCATTAAGTTTAAAAGTAGCATCTTTAATTCTACCGCTATATCTACCAATTGATGCTCCAAATTTAAATGGATTATCAAAGTAAAATTCATCCGCTTCTACAACATTACCTAAGACAATATTATTATCGTGATACTTCCAAGATACGATACCAGCTCCATAATTGGTAAAAATAATTTTAGTCTCATCATTATCAATCTTAATTAAATCAACACCATGTCTTTGATGCTCAACTTCAACTATCATTTTTACTTCTCCCTTCCTTACACTAAACGCAGTATTTAAGCTCTGCTAGGTAGTAACATCACTAAAACACCAATAATACAAATAACTGCTCCCAAAATATCGTATTTATCTGGTACCTGCTTTTCAAATATCATAGCCCATACGATGCTCATAATGATAAATACGCCACCATAAGCTGCATAAACACGACCAAAAGTCGGAAATGATTGAAAAGTTGCAACAACGCCATATAGGATTAAAATAATTCCACCGAAAAATCCAAACCATGATGAGTGTCCTTCTCTTAACCACAACCAAATAAGATAGCCGCCACCTATTTCACACAAACCAGTAAGTATAAAAATAGCCAATGGGTATAACAACTGATGACACCACCTATCCAAAACGCGTTATTCTTTTTGATAAAAATAAATATCGATGACTACTTGTTATCAATCCCTCAAAAACTTCTTTTTCACATTCATATTGTACACTTTTTTTGACATTATTCTATAGTTATAACTAAAAAAATGGGAGTAAAGTAATAATCTTAACTAAATCATGACAATTACCATACTCCCATCAATATTATTGTGATTTTCTAATTTTTGATAGAATCACGTCACAATCAAAACAACCAGTTCACATGATTAGAGAACTATTATTTTTTAAAGACGCGCTTCAGTGATTTAATAATGCCTTTTTCAAAGGTTAATACAGAATCTTTATATGTTTTGATTGCAACCCACATTAGTACAACAATAACAATAATAGAAATACCTGAACTGACAACGACTTCCCATATTTGTAAACTGGACGTCTGTGCACGTACAACTAACTGGAATGGCGCTAAAAATGGAATAAAACTCGTCACAGTTGCTAATTTCATATCCGGATTATTAATCGTAAATAATGCAATATAAAAAGCTACCATCGCTATTAATGATAATGGCATAAGCGATTGATTTAAATCTTCAATACGCGCTGTTAATGATCCTAATATAGCAGCTAATAACACATAAGTTAATATACCAATAATTATACTTATCATTCCAACCGCTATAATTTGCCATGATAAATCATTCATTTCAACATTGAAGCCTTGTAACAGGTCTTTTAAGTCAAAAGCAAAAATACATATTACTGCAATGACACAAATTAAAATAATTTGCGTGAATGCTACAGCAATAATCGCTAACATTTTAGCTAAAATATGTTTGATCGGAGAAATACTTGTGATAATCATTTCAATGACACGCGATGTTTTCTCGCTAGCAATTTCCATAGCTAGTTGTGATGCAAAATTAAAAATAATAAAGAACATTAAAAATATAGTGACATACGCTAAAATATAATTAAACATCTTTTGTCCTTGTGATACTTTATCTACGTCATCTTTAGACACTACGTCGTTAGTCACTTCACTTTTATCCTGTAGCTTTTGTAAATCTTGTTGCTTAATATTTAAGTCAGCAGCAATTAAATGTGTTTGAATTGAGCTTAGTACTGCAGTTAATTGTTGTTGATCTGACTCACCGATTCTTTTCTTACTAATAACTGTTGCATTTAAAGTATGATCTTTATTTTCTTTAATAAGATATACTTTATCGAGTTGATCTTTCTTCACTTTCGAAGTTGCATCTTCCTTGCTCACTTTAACAAATTTAGCTTCATCATCTATCGCATTACTTTGCGCTTTAAATGCTTTATATAATTGTTCATTAGGCGTTGCTACACCAATTTTGTCTGGTCCATCATCAAAGAAATCAATAATTTTATCAATATTTGATAAAGCCACCATTAATACAACAATAATAGACATAAAAATAATAAAGCCTTTAGATTTAATTTTATTTAGATAGGTAAGTGAAAATGTGGCCCAAAACTTATTCATGCTGATCACCTACCTTGGCAATAAAGATATCATGTAATGATGGTTCTTGAACTTGGAATCTTTTCACAAAACCATGTTGCGTTATAACTTGGTAAATATCTTTAGCTACGTCTTCTTGTTCAATAACGATAGTCATACCTCGTTTGTTGTGCTCTATATCTATGATACCTTCGATCATTGTTAATTCTGGCAATGTATGGTCAGCTTCGATAATTACTTTTTTATTACCATGTGACGCACGTACATCATTAATATTGCCCGAAACAACTAATTGTCCCTTATTTAAAATACACACATCGTCGCATAGTTCTTCAACGTGTTCCATTCTATGAGAACTATAAATAATAGTACTACCCCAGTCATTTAAGTCTTTAACTGCTGCTTTTAATAATTCAACATTAACAGGATCTAAACCACTAAATGGTTCGTCCAAAATTAATAACTCTGGTTGATGTAACATACTCGCTAATAATTGAATCTTTTGTTGGTTTCCTTTCGATAGACTATCTATTTTTTTCTTACGATTTTCAGTAATATCAAAGCGCTCTAGCCAATAATCCATTTGCTTATTAATCGCTTGTTTAGACATACCTTTTAAAGTAGCTAAATACTTTAATTCATCTTCTACTGTCATCTTGGCATGTAACCCACGCTCTTCTGGTAAGTAACCAATATTGTTATACATTGTTTTATCAATTTTTTTATTGTTATATGTAATTGCTCCTTCAGTTGGTTCACTTAAGCCTAAGATCATACGAAATGTCGTCGTTTTCCCTGCACCATTTCTACCAAGAAAGCCAAGCATGTTACCTTGTTCTAATTCTAAAGAAATGTCATCAACTGCCGTATTCGAGCCAAATCTTTTCGTGACGTGATCAACTTTTAGCACCATATTGAAGCCTCCCTTAATGATAGTATTATCTTTAATATAACATTAATTCAAATTAAATATATACTTTTTTATTAATTATATTTTCTCCAATATTTAATTAACTGTTGTTCATTTTTAACAATGTATGTACCTTGAACATATCCTGCATCACCGATAGCTCTCAAGTTACTATTGTCATAAATATTACTACCTATCATCTGACGACTGTCATTATCTAGTGTTATTAATAATACTTGACTATGTTGTTGTAACATTGCAACTTCGTCATAAACAGATGGCACCATTCCTTGTTTATAATCAAGCGGTGCAATCACAATTATTTTATTATAGCCTTGAGCCAAGTGCGTATTGGTAGAAGATATCATTCCGCCATCTATCCAATCGTTCCCCTTAATATGAACATGAGGCCATAAACCTGGTACTGCTCCACTTGCAGCCACTGCATCAATAATATCTACATCATTGTGTGCAGTAAACGTATCAAGTTCGCCTGTTTGTGCATTAATTGCTGTAATAGCTAAGTTATGAGACCAACCTGCATCATTTAAACCTAATTTAATCGATTGTTATCTTACATGTAACGGAACTTTAGACGGATTACTATAAATAATATCGCCTAACAGTTGACCAATATGTTGTTTATTATCTTTACCTATTTTAAAAGCTTCTCTCCATAAGCTATAAATATCATCAAGTTTATTATAATCATTGGAATCATGGTGTGTTGCTAAATACTGGTAATATTGTCGCATATTTCTGTGATTAGCTAACATCGTACCAACAAAGAAACCTGCAGAAGTTCCTATAATTAGGTTAGCACTATCAAGTTCGTATCCTTTATCTTGCAAAGCAGCTAATATGCCAGCTTCCCAAGCCATTCCTATAATTCCTCCGCCACCTAAAACAATTGCTGTTTCTTTATCCATTTTATTTTCTCCCTTTGATGTACATTTTTAATTATTAGGACACATTTAAAGCAATGACAAACCATTTTAAGATATCTAACTTTTCAAATGTACACTTCTAACCTTTAATTAAAAATACTCTAGTTAGCGTGACATCAATTTCGTCAACTTTAACTAGAGTATCATTATGATTAATATTGTGAAGGGTATTTTGGACTATCGCCATATTTGTTAGCTGGTTTACTATCAAGTAATGAAAAGACTAACATTAAGATTGAGAATACAAAATTCAAGATATAAATCACTGCAAGTACTATCGCAGAGCCTGTAGTGAATTCACCGAAATCATCCATTGGTAACAGTTCAACGATAATAACTACAAAGACACTATATACAACCATAAATATCGGCCAAAACATCGTTCTAGAAATATCGTGAAAACGTCTTACTGTCAAAGCTAAATTAGGAATAAGTGTAATAATTGCATAAATGGCAATATAAATTAAACTTAATCCAAGTAAAATAGCACCCAAAGCTGCAGCATCATCGGAGCTCGACAATCCTATGAATAATGTCATCGAACCAATGATCATTAATAAAATAGCTGGCGACATAAAGATGAGATGCCATAATGTCATAAACCAATATTCACTTCGTCTTGAGCGTCCTCGAAAATTAACATAATTTTTCCAAAATAAAGCTAACGCTTCTGTAAATCTAACTTTGGGTTGTACATTCAAACTAATCATCCTCTCTATTTATGATAATGCATAAAATCGTGCATATTTAGACACGCATTTTTTAATTGTATTTAGTGTTATCGTCATTTATTGCGGGCCTGAGACAAAAACATTTCACACTTAAATGCAAGCATTTGGCAGTAACTGTCTGATTTGTAAAATGCTGATAATTCAATATTTTACAAAT
>NZ_PPQR01000018.1:0-15659 GCF_002902085.1 Staphylococcus simiae | reverse complement strand
AGTCAGTCTTGCCGGGGTGGAAGGGACCCAACACAAAAAAACTGGTTAGTCAGTTTTTTCAGACAATGCAGGGACCCGTCATAGAAAAATTTTAAAAAGGATTACAGTTGACACTATTAGTGCAACTGCATAAGAACTAGTAAAGATTATAAATCTAACTAGTTCTAAATGTGCAAGACGGGCATAGTTGAGCAAGGGACCCGTCATCAAAAATCCATGTATGAATTTTACATTAATGTACAAGACGGGCATCAACGACACACATTTTATATAACATTTATGTCTGTCCTACTCCCTAACACTTACGTTAATGTCCCTTGTTTGAAAGTCTTTCTTGTGTTGCTTATACTTGAACCAATGACATCAAAATAATATAGCATTGAAAATATAGTTATATTACGCTAACCCACTTCGCAAAAGTTAGTATACACTGTTTACAATATTAATAAATATCAATTTTTAATATTAATTATTATTTCAAATCACTTTATATTATAACCTTATCAAATTTTTCAACTTAAAAATATATAAATTCGAATATTTTTAAATAAATATTTTACAAGGAGAATGACATGGACTTTATAAATAAAGATACGATTCAAACTGCAAAAGATTTATTAGGTGTTAAGGTCATTTATCAAGATGATCACCAAACTTATTCTGGATATATTGTCGAAACTGAAGCTTACTTAGGATTTAATGATCGTGCTGCTCACGGCTTTGGTGGTAAAGAAACACCTAAAGTTACTTCTTTATATAAACGTGGCGGTACTATCTACGGTCATATGATGCATGCTTACTTACTAATTAACTTTGTAACAAAAGAGCAAGGTATTCCAGAAGGTGTATTAATACGGGCGATAGAGCCAGAAGATGGACTTGAAGCTATGATTCAAAATAGAGGCAAAAGTGGCTATGAAGTAACCAATGGACCAGGTAAATGGACGATAGCTTTTAATATACCTCGTTCTATTGATGGTCTGACACTCAATGATTGCCGTTTATCCATCGATACTAAACACCGAAAGCGTCCAGTAGAGATTGTTGAAAGTGCACGTATCGGTATTCCAAATAAAGGTGAATGGACGAATAAACCGTTACGTTATACTGTTAAAGGGAATCCTTTCGTCTCTCATATGCGTAAATCAGACTGTCAACAACCTGATGATACTTGGAAATAATATATTAAAAATAGAGGCATACCAGTTATCTATGATAGTGACACTCATGAAAACAACTTCTATGAGCTTTATCACTTAGATGTGGTATGCCTTTTAATACTTATTTTATCTCTACTGTTCCAGAATCATTGATAATATCTATAGCGTATTTTCCTTGACCTAGTTTATGTTGTGGGAAAATATTTTTAGCTACATCAACATTGCCAGCATCATTATCAATAGTTAATTTACTATTGTGTGGTTTGTTAGCAAATTGTATACTAACTGCACCACTATCATTGTTTACTTGGATTGGTTGGTTAACTTTTAGCTTTGTTAACTCCGTTTGCCCTGAGTCGTTAACAACATTGAGTTTATGAGATTTTAAATGATGAACTGTCATTTGTCCTGAATCATTTGTTAATTTAGTATCACCTAATGTACTATTGTCAATGTTTGTTTGACTAGAATCACTATTAATATTTGTTTCTTTACTATTAATCCCATCAATTTTTAGTTGTTGACTATTCGCATGAATCGTTAATTGTTTAAGTTCTGTTCCTGGTATTGTAATAATAACTTTGTCATTGAAATTAAATGGTCTAAAATTAATCACTGGCTTCTTAGTATGATTCTTTACTATCCATTTTCCATTAGAAACCTTACTACTCACATTGTTTTCTACCGCTATATTTTCAATTGAAAAGGTACTTCCTTTACGGATTTCAATATTTCTACTATCACTATCAATATCTAAAGTATCTATTTTTTGTTGATACGTTACTTTAAAATGCTTTTGTTGTTGTTCATTTTCTGACATGGCCTTCTTACCTTCTACCATAACGCCAATACCACATATTACAACAAATAATGCACCAATGATTGTTAACCAAATATAAATTCTTTTCATCAATGAACACTCCTTTTGACAAGTTTAATGTTCCATTTTAAATACTTAACTATAATGCTATACGTATATTTAAAGAAAATACTTGTTATGACTAATAATATTAAGCCACAACCAAACATGAGACCTGCCATAAAGCAGTCAAATAGTAAAATACTATTAAAGCCATCAATGATGCCTTTCACCACTAACATGACAGGTCCTATTAAACCAATCATGGTAAAAGTAACCAAAAGTGCCATAACACAAAGCAATAATATAAATGGAACTAGAATAACTACAAAATTAAGCAAGCTCAATCCCATCGCTGCAAAGATAGCTGTCATTATATTGTTAAATGACTGATGTGTCTTAGCCTGATCTAATGTATTAAAAGCATTATGTTCCTTAGCAAGTTGCTTAGGATCACCAAGTTCTTGACAAATCTGTTGTTCACTTTTACCATCCGAAGCACCACTATAAAAATGAGTAACATATTCATTAATAATATCTTCTTTGTCATCATCCGACATATGTTTAAGGTTCTTCCGTAATACATGTAAATATTGTTCTTTAGTCATCAGTATCACTCTCCTCAATAAATTGATTCACTGTTGTTGCAAATATCTGCCACTCTTCTTTAAGGGATTGTAGTTTTTGTTGTCCAGTAGCTGTCAAAGTATAGTATTTTCTTGGTGGTCCTTCGGTTGACGGTTGAAAATACGTAGATAAATCCCCATTTTTAACGAGTCGTCTTAGCAAAGGATAAACAGTACCTTCCGCTATTTCCATATATCTCGAAATATTTTGGACTAATGAATAACCATACTGATCATTTTTATTAATCACTAATAACACAATTAACTCTAGTGCACCTTTTCTAAATTGTGCATTCATCGTGTCACCTCTCTCACTAATCATTTAGTACTTTGCATTACACAGTACTAATTACCTTTACTATACCACTTACTACTGTGCATTGCAAAGTAGTAAGTGGTAACTGTCTGCTTTGTAAAATGTTGATAAATCAAAGTTTTACAAATCTAATCAGCCTTGCCGTGATAGGAATGCGACATAAATTTTATATAAAATTTATTTCTGCCACACTCCCAAACTAATATATTTCTACATTATTTTGAGGTTCAAGTTATATAAATCAAATTTAAATATTAACGTTTTAATCACTATTAATCTTTTAATCTGTTTTAGTATTAATTGTCAAAGTAGAAATATTGCTTTGTCATATGTATAATGTTAAACATGGTTATTTATAACGCTTTCATAAAATAACTTTGGGGATGATACCGTAACTAAGGGGGATAACTATGATAGAACTAGATGCTATTACAACATTATGTTTAGCCTGTTTGCTATATTTACTAGGTCAAACGATTGTTAATCACGTTTCTTTATTAAGACGTATATGTATACCTGCACCTGTTATTGGTGGTTTGATCTTTGCAATTATTGTTGCAGTCTTAGATTCATTTAATATTGTGACAATTAAGTTAAATGCATCCTTTATACAAGATTTCTTTATGCTAGCTTTCTTTACTACCATTGGTTTAGGAGCTTCATTAAAATTATTTAAATTAGGTGGCAAAGTGTTATTATTATACTTTTTCTTTTGTGCCATTATGTCAGTTGTTCAAAATATTATAGGAGTATCACTAGCTAAACTATTACATATTAAACCATTACTTGGTTTGACTGCTGGATCCATGTCTATGGAGGGTGGCCATGGTAACGCGGCTGCTTATGGTAAGACTATTCAAGATTTAGGCATTGATTCAGCGGTTACTGCCGCATTAGCTGCTGCAACACTTGGGCTTGTCTTTGGTGGTTTAATCGGTGGACCTGTCGTTAAATACTTGATTAAACGTTATAATTTAAAGCCACAACACCGTGATGATACATTTAAAGACTACAGTCAAGTTGAGTATAACCAACACTTACATCGTAAATATGATGGGACACAAGTATTTTTCATCCAATTTTCTATTTTAGTATTTTGTATGGCTGTCGGCACATATTTTAGTAACTTATTTACAGAACATACTGGTATTAACGTCCCAATGTATGTAGGTTCACTATTTATTGCTGTTATCGTACGTAATGTCTCTGAAAGCTTTAATTTTAATATTGTTGATTTGAAAATGACTAACCAAATCGGCGACGTATCTTTAGGTATATTTTTATCAATTGCCTTAATGAGTATTAAACTTACTGAAATTTATGCTCTAGCTATACCTTTAGTCATCATCGTGCTTGTTCAAGTCGTTGTTATGATTTTATTTGCTATCTTTATACTATTTAGAGGCTTAGGAAAAGATTATGATGCTGCTGTAATGGTTGGTGGTTTTATAGGTCATGGACTAGGTGCCACACCTAACGCTATGGCCAATCTAGATGTTATTACAAAAAAATATGGTAACTCACCAAAAGCATACCTCGTTGTACCTATTGTTGGTGCCTTTCTTATTGACCTTATTGGTGTTGTAGTTATTATGGGCTTTATTCAATGGTTTAGTTAAAGTCAAATTGAATAGGTATTTAACATAACAAAGAACCGTTCTTATCATGGCATTGCCATCATACGATAAGAACGGTTCTGTTATTTATCCACGATGAATATCTAATCCTCGTTGTTCAATCCAAGATATCAACTCTGGACTGAAGACCATGGGTTTATGTGTTAGTTCATCAATATTTTGTGCATTTAGCATCGTCATGATTGCTTTGATATGTTCAATAAACGCTTCAACATATTCAACAGTATGCGCAATACCATTATTTTCTACTTGATTTAAAAATGGGCGAGACATACCAACAGCTTTAGCACCAAGTGCCAAGCTTTTGACTGCATCTAATGGCGTACGTAAACCACCACTAGCAAAGATGTTGACACTCTTTTGATATGCTGTAGTTTCAAGTAATGATTCAACTGTTGATTGTCCCCATGATGACAAGTAACTCATATCTTGTTGCGCGCGTCGTGCATTTTCAATATCAACAAAATTAGTACCACCTTTGCCACTAACATCAACATAGTTCACACCAATTTGATGTAAATCATTAACTAATTCTTTACTCATGCCAAAGCCTACTTCTTTCACAATGACAGGGACAGTAACTCGAGCAACAATTTCTGCAATATTATCTAACCACGTAGAAAATTCTCTATTTCCTTCTGGCATAACTAGTTCTTGAGGAGAGTTTACATGAATTTGTAATGCTTGTGCTTCCAGTAACTCAACCGCTTCAAGTGCCTTATTGACTGGAACATCTGCACCGACATTACTGAAAATAATGCCATTGGGATTAGTTTGACGTGCAATCGTAAACGTTTCAGCCATACGTGGATTTCTAAGTGCTGCATGTGTAGATCCCACTGCCATAGCTAATCCAGTTTCCCTAGCAACCACTGCTAACTTTTCGTTGATATTTTTTGTCCACTCACTACCACCTGTCATTGCATTAATATAAACAGGATAGTCCATAGTCAAATTTGTTGTTGTTGAAGTTAAATCAACATCTGCTACATTGATTGAAGGAACAGAATGATGAACAAATCTTACTTTATCAAAGTCTGATTGTGGGGCATCAGATTGTGACATAGCAATCTCTACATGTTCATTTTTACGTTGTTCTCTTTGTATATCACTCATATTAAGACCTACCTTTTGTAGTGTTATTATTTAGAACCATTTTTTACGTTTAAAATAAAGTATCAATAGCACAGTTATCATAAGCATTAATGCTAAACATATGTAATAACCATAGTGCCATTTCAATTCTGGCATATTATCAAAGTTCATACCATAAATACCTGCTATAAAAGTTAATGGTGAGAAAATAACAGAAACCAAGGTTAAAACTTGCATAATATTGTTCATTCTAAACGACGTGTAGGATTCATAATTTTCCCTTATTTCATTCGTCATTTCTTGTGCTGTTCTAATAATATTTCGTTGTTTTATAAGGTGATCATCAATGTGTTGTATATACAAAGAATGTTTTTCATCCACGATTAAATCACCATTACGTTTCATCGTATCAATTAATTCTTGCATTGGAAATAGTACACGTTTAACTTTTATTAAGTCTGAACGTAATTGAAAAACATTATCCATAACCGTTTTATTGAAGCGGTCATCTACATGTCTATCCTCAAAATTATAGACTTTTTCCTCAATATTATAGACAAAGCTAAAGTATTTATCGACCATCATGTCTAAGATTAGAATAACAACATCAGCACAATCAAGTTCTGGATCAAGTTTATGACTATACATATTTACCACTTTATTTAAAGATTGCATTGCATAATGATGATATGTCACTAAAATATTCCCTTGAATAAAAATATTTAAGGCGATTGGTGAATAATCATTATTGATAATACTATGAAAAACAACATATTGGTAATTATCATATGATTTATACTTTGCCCTAGGTATACCATTGATTGCATCATCAACTTCTAAATCATTAAAATTGAAATGTGCTTTTAACCAATGATTATCTTCTTCACTTGGTGCCTCAAAGTCATACCAAATAATTGTTGCTTCTTCCGGTATCTCTTGCGTTTGTGTTAATTCTTTAAATGGTGTCGTTTCAGTTTGATACCGTATTGTTATGCCCATACAGCTTTCCCCCCATCAAATATACCTTTATATTTTATCACGAAATTTATTACGTGTATGTCACTATTTATTTTAGTATGATATGTAAAAGGAGATGATGATAATCAATCAACTTTATTCAACGACACGACAAGTATCAGAACAAGACATCGATCATAACAACCATATGCATGATGCATATTATAATGTTATTTTTAGTGAAGTGATTAATGATTTTAATTATGCGCATGGATTATCTTTAGCGCAACGTGATTCACTACAATATACGTTATTCACCTTAGAAGAACATACATCTTATTTATCTGAAGTATCATTAGATGAACATATTACAATCACACTTTATATTTATGACTATGACCATAAACGCTTGCATCTATTTTTGACCATGTCGAAACAAGATGGCACCTTAGCGGCAACTAATGAGGTGATGATGATGGGAATTGATCAACGAACGAGACGCTCTGCTAATTTTCCAACTTCTTATTTGACGCAAATTGAACAATATTATCAGTCACAACCAACTATGTCATGGCCCAAACAATTAGGTCATCAAATAGGTATACCCAAAAAGGAGCAGTTCTAATGACAGAGGAATTACAACAACACTTACACATTGAATTATTAGATTTATTTGATGAAGTTAAATACAAATTATCAGAAATCAATGCAGCTAAAGAATTATTTATTAATGGCCCCGCCCATCAAATATTAAAACGTGGTACACATATGGCGTATATTCAAGGTCAGAAACAAGCTATAGATAATATTATGACTTTATTAGAGTTGAAACTTGAAGATGACGATTTTTTACCACGTTACGACACACTTCAACAATCAGTCACCAATACTAATTACGAACAAACATATCAATTTGCTCAATTACAAGACATACCTCGCCAGTTCGATCGGTTTTTGACGAAATTTTATAATATAAAAGGTCAATATTTTATCATTACACATATTAATGCTATAATCAGTGATCATGTTTAATTAACCAAATTTAACATCCCTTGAGTATGATAACGATACACTTCAAAGCTATCGTCAAACTCAAGGGATGTTATATTAATCAGATTGTATTACGGATTCATCAATAGAATTAGCAATTTGTTTAATTACTTTATGTGATTCACGGATAGGATAAATTGGGAAATCATGTACCATTTTAGGATAATCGTAAAAATGTATTAATTGATGTTGTTCTTCCATTAAATGCTCAAATAATTTCATATCTGGATATGTTATTTCTCGACCACCACCGAACATGTATACAGGTGGTAAACCTGTCAACTCTCCATAGATAGGCGAAACTTTTTTATCAGTTAACGGTAAGCCATCAGACCATTTTTTCATAATTTCATTAACACCAAATTGACTTAAAATAACATCTTTATCAATCAAATCGTCAGTGATCTCTTTATTGGATAATGTCGCGTCTAAAATAGGACTAATCAAATATAATTTATTTGGTACTTGTTGTCCTCGTTCAATTAAGGATTGCACGAATGCTAATGCTAGTGACGCACCACTGCCATCCCCCATAACAACAATATTTTGTGCACCTACTTCTGATACAAGTTGGTCATAAACTTGTTGAATAGCTTTATACGTATCATTAATATGAAATTCAGGTGTTTTAGGATAAATAGGCATGACAACTTCATATAACGTACTTAAAGCGACTTTATCTAATAAGCGCCAATGAAAAGGTGACGGTTGTAATGTATTAAATCCTCCATGAAGATATAATATTTTTTTATCTACTTGATGTCTAAAATTAAAACGAAACACTTGCATATCATCTAGTGATAACTTTTCAAGATTTGCTTTAACATTTAATGTAGAGGGTTGTTTATGCTTTTTTTGATTTTCGACTTCACGTTTAATAAAAAAGTTTGCTACATCTTTATCATCTTTAAATTTGATGGATCTGTTATGCAGTATATATTTATTCACAACGTTACTCATGACTCTATTTCTAAACAATATACTAACCTACCTTTTCTATTTTTAATATCATCTTCGTTAATCCCCTACATTCTCAACTCAAAAAAGTATATAATATAGAAGATATTCACTTTATCTTAATTAAGATAAATGCTACATTTAACAGGTGATTTTTCATCATTATAACAGAGATAACTTTATCTGGATAACTAATGACAATAATCTGCATAGGAGGCACTAGTTAATGTCATATACAAATCAACCAAATGAACCTTATCATAACCAATATCAACAACAACCCATCGCTTATCGAGCTAATTACAAACCTAAGAAAAAAAGATCATGGGTAAGTTTAATCATCCAAATTATTGCTCTTTTTTTAACTGCCATTGCTGGCTATAGCATGTGGAAACAACCCATTTTCAATATTGTCTTTGCCAATAAACCCGTAAATTTTGACGGCCTAAAACATTTCCAAGATACTACTACTAATATTGGTAATTTAAATATTAATCTAGGTAATGTTGGAGATTTACAACAATCTCTTGATCGTTTAATTATGGTATTTAATGCATTCTTCATTTTATGTATCATTAGTTTAATCATTACTATTTTAACGATTATCTTTAATCGTACGGTATTAAAGATCTTAAATATATTTTCATTAGCAATCATGTTAGTCATTACTCTTTATTTCAGTTATATTATTAAGACACTAGCTCAAAAAATTGCTGAATCATTTAAACAATATTATATCAGCGTGTCACCACAACAAGTCATTACAGAAGCTGATGCCATTCACAATGGTATTATTTTACTAGGATGTAGTATTGCCTTAATTGTCATCAGTTTATTCTTCCGTAACCGTAAATTAAAATTAAAATAATAACTTACTTCATTTATGCTAATACAGCTGTTGCATCGCAATGGCTGTATTTTTATGGTTCTCTCCCAAATTGGACTGATGTATAATTATTTTTATTATTCACTTTTTATTTATCAATCCTAAAAAATAGAGACCTTTTTCATTTTCAAAACAACAAACTCCTAACATTGAAAGTGGTAGACTCAACGTTAGGAGTTTATCGTACATTAGAAAAATCACCTGGTATTATTTAGTATTTTTAGCAAATCGTTTGAATGTTAATAAAGAACCTACCGCTAGTAATACAGATGCTGCTAATGTCATCCAAGTTGTAGTTGTTTGTTGTTCACCAGTTTGAGGTAATTGTTGAACAGTTGATTGTTCTGGTGCTTGAGTAGTGGCTTGTGTATCCCCTTGTGTACCTACTTGATTATTAACTGGTGGATTATCTGTTTGTTGTGGTGCGACATTAGACTGTGCTGGTGATTGAGTTTCCTTATTATTAACCTGACCATTACTTTGTGCTTCATCAGGATAAATATATTCAATTGGCGCTAAACTTTCACTAAGTTTCTCACCAGCTTTTACTCTCGCTAAATATTCTTGGTAACTCTCATCACCAATTACTACGCTAACATCAGAACCTGGACCTCCTCCAAATCCCTCTGTTTGACCAGTACGATTTTCATTAAATTCTTTTTCTGTAAAAACATAAACAGGTATTTTCTTCTCTGCTGCATGTGCTTGATGTCCTACTCCTGTAAATAACAATACTCCTGCTAAAGCCGTTGTTCCTAATACATTTCTCTTTTTCATTTTAAAAGTCCCCTTTACATTTTATGACTTACAAATTTAATTATAGATTGCCATTAGGACACTTATTGACCTTTCCAAAAATATTTTGCAAAACCTATATTTTATTAATCATAGTAAATCAAAGCTATTCACAAAGGGGCTAATTTTTAGTACAGATGAATTAACAGTAAATCATTAATATTAACCATTTTAAGTCGTTTGATAGCAAAATTCCTCTGTCAGAAAACTAAAAAATAACGACAAAAAAAGCATCGATAACTGTTTAAGCTACCGATGCTTTAAAAATCATGCCCCCACAACACAATTTTTTGTCACACTTCAATGTGATTACTTATCTATTTTTGAATTATTCATGATCGACACTAGACTGTGCTTCTAATCTTTGAGCAGTTGCTTTGGCTTTTTTACCACTTTGTAAGAATAAACTTAAAATAAGTGCAATGATACTGAAGATAGTTGCGATAATGAATGCATCATTAATACCTTCAACAGTTGCAAGTTTATTAACAAATGTCAGTAATACTTTCATGGCACCTTCTTGGCCACCATATTGTGCAGCTAATTCACGCATATGATCTTGAACAACTGGATTTGTTTTATCCAATTCTTCACCAAATGCTGATAAATGTTGCGTAGTTTGAGTAGTCATTACTGTTACTAATACTGCAGTACCAATTGACCCTGCTAACTGACGCATTGTGTTTAAGAAAGCATTACCATGCGATGCTAATCTTGGTGGTAACGCATTTATTGCTGCTGTTACCATCGGCATCATAATAAATGCCATACCGAATGAACGTAAAATATAAATACCCATGATTGACATGTATGGTGTATCCATATTTAACTTAGTCAATTCCCAAGTTGCATACGTCATAATTGCAATACCAAATAAGGCAAGTGGTTTTAGACCGATTGTGTCTAATAATTTACCTGCAAATGGACCCATTAAGCCCATCACTAATGAACCAGGTAACATTAATAGACCAGAATCTAACGCTGAGAAACCACGTAAGTTTTGTAAATATATTGGAAGTAAAATCATACCACCATATAAACTCATCATAACAACCATGTTAATAACAGTTGTTAACGTAAATGTTGGGAATTTTAATACTTCTAAATTTAACATTGGTGCTCTCATTCTCAATTCTCTTATTACGAATAAAATAATGAAAATGATACCAATAGCAAAGAATGAAATGATTTCAGCTGAACCCCAGCCTTTATTACCAGCTTCAGAGAATGCATATAATAATGCACCGAAGCCGATAGTACTAAAGATGATTCCTGGGACATCTGCTTTTGGATTAGTTGTATATTGATACAATCTAAACCATACATAACCAATTACAATAGCAATAATACCGATAACAAACATACCATAGAACATAACGTTCCAATGATAGTTCTGAACAATATATCCTGATAATGTTGGACCAATTGCTGGTGCCAAGATCATAGCTATACCCATCGTACCCATGGCTGCACCACGTTTTTCAGGTGGATAAATCGTAATAATAACAATTGAACCAAGAGGCATTAAGATACCTGCACCAATTGCTTGCAAAATACGACCAGCCATCATAATTGGGAAGTTCATTGAAATCGCACAAATCAATGACCCAATAGTAAATAATACTAAGGCAATGATGAATAATTTACGATAAGAGTATTTATTAAATAAATATGCTGTGATTGGTATTAGGATACCATTCACTAACATGAATCCTGTCATCAACCATTGTCCTGTTGACGCAGAAATGTTGAATTCTGTATTTATTTTTGGTAAAGCCACGTTTAATAACGTTTGGTTCAAGATAGCGATAAACATACCGAATAATAATGCAGTAAGTATTTTCCCTCTTGAAATACCTTTACCAAAGATATAGTTTTTATGTTCTTTTTTTATTTTTTCATTCACTTTATATTCTTCAGAATTAGGATTCTTTTCTGGAAAAGCTTCATCCTCTTCATCTGTTTGATTTGCTTTATCAGCTTCTGTGAATGATTGTCGTTTTTGGTCCTGATCATTATCTGAATGACGTGTTGAGTCATTTAGACCAAATTCTTTTTTACTTTTATCATCTTCAATATGCGCTGCACGCTCTTGATCCGTTGTATCGCTATGCTTCGTTGTTGAAGTTTGTTCTAAATCACTGGCTTTAAATTTAGATTGATTTATTTGACGACCAGAATTCTCTGTCGTTTGTTGTTCCTGTTGTTGGTTTTTAGCTTTGCGTTTTGATCTTGTCATAACAAAGTTTACGATACCAACAAGAATGAGCGCTAATACAATGTAGCCAATAATGAAGGTCGCTGTCATTTAATGACCCCCTTAATTTTTATGAATTTTTACTTCAGCGTTCATTCCAGGAACAACTTGTTTAGATGGTTCAGAATCTAGAGAAATTTTAACTGGTACAACTTGTGATACTTTAGTGTAATTTCCGTCACTATTTGATGATGGCATTAATGAGAAGCTTGCAGCTGTTGCTTTACCAACATTGTCAACTTTACCTTTAATAGTAGCTTTTTGACCATCGATTGTTACATCTACGTCTTTACCTACTTCAACATCTTTCATATCTTGTTCGTCTACGTTAGCAGTAACGTATAAATCATCTAAATTATAAGCATATGCGATTGGTGTTCCGGCTTGTGCCATTGAACCTTCCATACCATCAAGTTTAGCGATTGTACCGCTTTTTGGCATTTTAAGATCCACATCTTTTGATTGTCCATCTTGACCTTGTACTGAAACAGTTGCGACTTTATCACCTTTATCTAGTTTGTCGCCTTCTTTAACATCTAATGATTTAATTTGTCCAGCACCTGGGCTAGCGATTTTAATTTGATCGCCACTTACTTTTGCGTTATCAGTCGTTACATAACTTGTTGCATTATTCCAGAAATAGAAACCTGCGATTCCTATTGCAATTAAAACAACAATTGTAATGATATTAATTAATATCATCTTCTTCATGAATAATTCCTCCTACTATTTGCTTTTAAAATTCACTTTATATATTATAGAGATATATTTTAGAAAAAAACACCAACAATTTTTTCGAAATTGTTGGTTAAACTTCACAAAGGTGTAACAATTATGAAACGACAAGCCAAAATTAAAATACAAAATGCTCTTGTTGACTTAATGGCAGATTATCCATTCCAAGAAATCTCAACCAAAATGATCTGTGCTTATTGCAACATTAATAGATCAACCTTTTACGATCATTATAAAGATAAATATGACTTATTAGATACGATTAACTCTAACCACAAAGAAAAGTTTGATCATTTGTTATGTTTGTTACATGATAACTTTGATAACATCAAAAAAGATAAATTTAAATTATATAAATTCTTCATTATTATTGCTAAATATATTGAGCGCAACGAACAATTTTTCAAAGATATTTTAGTGACCTATCCAATGAAGAGCTTATTCATTGATTATATTGATTCAGCACGTGATTATTATCAACAAATTATTACTGACTATAGCACTAAAGTAACCAATAAATCTTTATTTGTTACTTATATTATTGGTGGGCAAGCCGGCGTCTTTGTCAACTGGTTGTCCAATGGTTGTCAAGAATCTCCTGAAGAGGTAGCTGATATTCTACTATTAAATACAATTAAATTACAAAAATAACAACAAGCACTATTATTGTGACATTGAGTTAAGACCTTCTTTCTCCAAAGGCCAACTTAATCAAATAATAGTGCTTTTATTATTGATATGATTAAACTTTACGTTTGTCTTTAAAAATGGCTCATTGTCAAAATCGGTTGATGTATAAATTTTGAATCGAATTTCATCAATTTAAGTCACTTATCCACTCCATTACATTTTCAAAAATAATGGAGTGGTTTTTTTATTTTTATTAATGATTTCACGCTATTTGGTCTTGGTTTTGTTTTTTACCAAAAAGTTTATATGTAATTAATATTCTATTTCTAAAGTTATAGAAGTTTCTGAAACCATAGGCTACTCGCTTAAGTACTTTGATATTATTATTCATGGCTTCAATAGCTCCATTGGAACGCGTTGGATGATTTAATGTATTGATGATTTCTGGAAGATAGTCTTTAAAACTATTAATAACTCTCTTTAACCCTTTATCGATGTCTGAGTTGTTTAAATATTGATTAATTTGTTCTACGAACAAATCTGCTTTATGATGCATAATTAATGCGCGAAGACGATTCACTTGTGTATAAACTTCTTTTAATTCAGGAACCTGATTTAAAATATAGTTGACGATGGATTGTTGGGATTCAAACCCTTTAAATAAGCGTTGATAACTATATTTATTACCGTCTAAATCTTCTGAAGGTTTGAGTATGAGTTTCCAAAATTTCTTAAGCTTTCTATATAATCGAGGATTACTTGTTTTAAGTTGATTCATCAAGCGAATACGAACTCGATTGAGTTCGCGGTTTAATGCTTGGATTAAATGGAAACGATCAAGGATAATCTTCGCATTTGGAAATAATTGTTTAAATAAATCAATATAGGGCTGATGCATATCCATGGTTATAGTTTTAACTTTTTTTCTAGATTTTCTATCAAATCTTATAAAATAATCAAATAGTGCTTGTTTCTTTCGATTAGGCAAAATATCGACAATTTCATGTGTATCACTATCACAAAATATAAAGCTCATTTTACCATCTACATGTTTAACACTTTTAAACTCATCAACCATGATATGTTCAGGTAAATCATTGAGTGGTCTTAACTTGATATTTTCGGCATGTTGATTGATATAACGAATGACGGATGTGGTACTAATTTGATATTCACGAGCAATACCTTTACAAGAACGAGGTTCTTCGCATTGTGATATTAGTTTAAAAATTAATCTATTAGAGAAATGACAATGTTTTTTAACATAACTCGTTTTGGCAACAAATGATGACTGACATTGACGACAGAAAAAACGTTGTTTATGTAGTTCTAAAAAACATGGTGTACCTTGATTACTTAATAATTTAACCATTGTTTTGCGTTTACCATTTTTAACAATCGTATAGTCTTCATTCACAGCACCACAATGTTCACAAGCGTCTGGCACATAAGTTAATGTACCTTTATAAATCAAAGTTCTCACTAAATTCATATAAACTTCGTCAACGTCATCTTCAAATATAATGTATTTCCCTTTATAATCTAATGTTTTTATAATATTATTAGACATAGGCACAATCCCTCTCTTTCTAAAGTTGTGGTGACTTAAATGATAGGGCATTGTGCCCTTTTTTTCAAAAAAATTCGGTTGGTAAGATAACTTTCAAATTATCTTATCAACCGAATTTATTATAGAGCC
>NZ_PPQR01000159.1:2834-3175 GCF_002902085.1 Staphylococcus simiae | reverse complement strand
TTATAAATTGTTAAATAAATATATTTAAAGCACTGTTATAACACTCTAATCTTTGGTATCATTTTGGGTGGCGAAATAAATGCTAAGATCAATAAGTTATTGAAATAATTAGTTGAATTTAGTAAAATTCAGAAGAATACAGAAAGCAGGTGAAACAATGGCAACTTGGTTAGCAATTATTTTAATTTTAATAGCCCTAATCGCAGGATTAGTAGGTGGATTCTTCTTAGCAAGAAAATACATGATGGATTATTTAAAGAAAAACCCACCAATTAATGAAGAAATGCTTCGTATGATGATGATGCAAATGGGTCAAAAACCATCTCAAAAGAAAATTAATC
>NZ_PPQR01000159.1:645-2824 GCF_002902085.1 Staphylococcus simiae | reverse complement strand
GAATAAAAATATGGATCAAAATATGAAAAATCCAAAAAAATAATATCATTTATTACAGTAAAGGTTGTTCGTATAATAGAACAATCTTTATTTTTTTATAAATTTTAAATATTTGCCAATTTTGATTATAGTAAATGACTTCACAATGAATAAGTGATATAATTTTTTGGTGTAATTGATATAATAGTATATTAATAAGAAGGTGTCTTTAGTGCTATATTTAATTTTTTCAATTGTTGTAGCTTTTTTTATGGGTGCAATGGTTATAGTTATAAGAATGAAAGCACAAAATTATCCAGTAAATGAAAAGAAAATTATATTACCACCATTTTTTATGTCAACAGGTGCGTTAATGTATGTTGTCCCATATTTTAGATTAACTGGTCAAGAAATGTTAGAGTCACTTATTTTAGGTGTGCTATTTTCAACTGTTCTTATATGGACATCTCGCTTTGAGATTAAAGGCTCAGAAATATATATGAAACGCTCGAAAGCATTTCCAGTGATTTTAATATCTTTATTAATTATTAGAACAGTAATAAAAATATTTATTAGTAAACAAATTGACCCAGGAGAAATAGGTGGAATGTTCTTCTTATTAGCATTTTGTATGATAGTACCATGGAGAATAGCTATGCTTTATCAGTATAAAAAGTTAAAAAAATCATTAATACAATAAAATTATAGCCACTTATTTGTAGCGTTTAACGTTATTGATAAGTGGTTTTGTTTTAACTTGATTTCAATATACAAAATGTATAAAATAACGATAACCGAACAAATGTTCTTATAGGAGGATTACATGAAGATAATACATACTGCTGACTGGCATTTAGGAAAAATACTGAATGGAAATCAATTGCTGGAAGACCAAAAATATATTTTGACTAAATTTATAGACCAAATGAAGCAACAACAACCAGATGTTATTGTTATAGCTGGTGATTTATATGATACAACTTATCCTAGTAAAGAGACTATAAAGTTATTAGAAGAGACAATTGCAAAGCTAAACTTGGAACTTAAGATTCCAATTATCATGATAAGCGGCAATCATGATGGTAAAGAAAGATTAAATTATGGAGCCGATTGGTTTGAACATAATCAATTATATATTAAGACCAAACTAGAAGATTTTTTAGAACCAATAAAATTGAATGACATAAATTTTTACACTTTACCGTATGCAACAGTCAGTGAAATGCAATACTATTTTGAAGATGATCAGGTAAAAACACATCAACAGGGGATAGCTAGATGTATATCAGAAATAAGTAAACATATTAACACTAATGAGATAAACATACTAATTAGTCATTTGACAGTTCAAGGTGGTAAGACATCAGATTCTGAACGTCCTTTAACAATAGGTACAGTAGAATCTATAGAATCATCAGTTTTTAATCCTTTCAATCATGTCATGCTAGGTCATTTACATCACCCTTTTAGTATTAATGATAAACATATTAAATATAGTGGTTCATTGTTACAGTATTCATTCTCAGAAGCAGGGCAAGCAAAGGGCTATAGAGAGGTCACGATTGATGCAAAACACAATATAGTAGATACATTTGTACCGTTAGTTCCTTTAAGACAACTTGAAATAGTTGAAGGAGAATATCAAGACGTTATAGAAGAAAAAATTAAGATTAAAAATAAGGATAATTATTTTCATTTTAAATTAAAAAATATGTCTCATATTATTGACCCAATGATGCATTTGAAGGAAATTTACCCTAACACACTAGCTTTAACAAATGAGACTTTTAGTTTTAACGAAAGTAATGACCAGGTAGATATTGAAGAACGTGATGATTTTTCAATTATTGAACAATTCTTCCAATATATTACGGATGAATCATTAACTGATGTTCAATCGAAAAAAATAATTAATATCATAGAGGATATTGAGAGAAGGGAGGAATAACATTTTGAAACCATTAGAATTACAATTAGTTAATTTTGGCCCATTTTTAGAGGAATATATTGATTTTAGACAGATTGAAGATAATGAGCTATTTTTGATAAGTGGTAAAACCGGTTCTGGTAAAACAATGGTTTTTGATGCTATGGTGTATGCATTATTTGGAGAAGCTTCAACTAAAGATAGAAAAGAATCAGATTTGAGAAGTCATTTTGCAGACGGAAAAGAAGCTATGACTGTAACTTTTATATTTGA
>NZ_PPQR01000159.1:0-635 GCF_002902085.1 Staphylococcus simiae | reverse complement strand
TTACATAATAGACAATATAAAGTTAAAAGACAGGGCCCATTTTTCAAAGAAGGAAATGTTACAAAAACTCATGCCAAACTTGATGTTTATGAAAAAGTAGATAATAAGTTTGAATTAAGAGAAAGTAAAGTTACACTTGGGAATCAATTTATTATTGATTTACTGGGGGTCAATGCAGATCAATTCAGACAACTATTTATTTTACCTCAGGGTGAATTCAAAAGATTTTTATTATCTAATAGTAGAGAGAAACAAGGTATTTTAAGAACTTTGTTTAATAGTGAAAAATATGAAATTATTCAAAATGTAATAACAGAAGATGTAAAATCAGAAAAACAACAAATAGACAATAGATATCAACAAATTGATACATTATGGCAAAGTATTGATCATTTTAATAACGAATCTCTAATGATGATTCTATCGACTTCAAGTCAACAAACTGAAAAAATACTTTCTTACATTCCTGACATATATAAGATATCTGAAAAGATTATAGAGGAATATCAACTTAAACAACAACAAAGTAATAAAAAATTTGAAAAAATCGAGCAAAAATTAAATCAAAATATTGAACTTTTAAATAATTTCAAATTATTAGAACAACAACAGTATGATCTTAGCTTATTAAAAGA
>NZ_PPQR01000158.1 GCF_002902085.1 Staphylococcus simiae | reverse complement strand
AAAGGTACCTTATTATATTCATACAATTCTAAGTCTTCGGTTGGTTTAAGTACAAGTTTCCAGTAACGCTTATATTTATTATATAGTGGTTTATTTAGTTCTTTAAATACGATCATAACGGCTACACGAATACTATTTAAAGCTCGATTTAATAGTTGAACAATATGGAAACGATCGATAATAATTTTAGCGTTTGGAAATAGTTTTTTA
>NZ_PPQR01000157.1 GCF_002902085.1 Staphylococcus simiae | reverse complement strand
TACTTAAACCAACCGAAGACTTAGAATTGTATGAATATAATAAGGTACCTTTGTTTAAAGAATGGAAGACGCAAAAAGGCATCGTGACATACTTGTTAGACCAAGATGATACCCTTAAAGAGACATATGAAGTGATTAATAATTTAAGACATGACTTGAAACATAGCCAATTCGACTCATTTAAACAAACCATAGAACAGTTGAAACTTTCAGACTTGCATCCATCATTAAAAACAGCCATTAAAACATTGAAAAAACATGCTTGCTTCATCGAACATACTTTCAATTATATCAATTTGACCAACGGTCCTATTGAAGGTATTAATAATAAAATCAAACTTATTAAACGTACATCTTTTGGTTATGGAAATTACAATCATTTGCGCAACAGAATTCTTTTATGTTCAAAACTATATGCACCTGAAAATAAAAAAGAAGTTAAACAACAAATTGCTGCTTAACTTCTATAAAAAATTTATACATCAGTCCAATTTGACAGAGAGCCTTTTTTAGTTTTAGTAGTGTAACTACAAATTTAAATTTTCTATAACATGATTTCATTTAAAGACAATATGCAAATTTTAGATTAAATACAGTAATTCCTTTATTTATAGTTATGATACATACGTATATAACTTGAAGTTATTGGCTCACTAAAATTAACAATTGACTGTCTAAAAATTGGTATAAATATTTTAATTTGCAAATTTAACGAACAACTAATAGTATGAATTAAGCATATATAGCGTATACACCATTATATAAATATTGTAGAATATTAAAAGTAAACCAATCGTAAAGGAGTGATTCTAGTGGAGGATAAAGACAGTATATTATCATTTAAAAATGTAACGTTTCAATACCAAGGTGATGCCTCCTTCACTTTGAATAACGTCTCATTTACGATCCCACAAGGAAAATGGACTTCAATTGTAGGTCATAATGGTTCTGGTAAATCAACAATAGCTAAATTAATGGTAGGAATTGAACTACCTAATCAAGGAGATATTATTTATCAAAATAAAACACTAAGTGAAGATAATTTAGAACAAACAAGAAGAGATATTGGCATAGTATTTCAGAATCCTGATAATCAATTTGTGGGAGCAATTGTTAAATATGATGTTGCATTTGGGTTAGAAAATCGAGCTGTACCACATGATGAAATGTATCGCAGAGTGCAAGGAGCACTTAATGAAGTAGATATGTTAACAAGAGCTGATAATGAACCAAGTGCTTTATCTGGTGGTCAAAAACAACGTGTGGCAATTGCAGGAGTTTTAGCATTAAATCCTAAAGTGATTATTTTAGATGAGGCAACATCAATGTTAGATCCCGAGGCAAGGGGATACCTAATTAATCTTGTTAGAGATGTTAAAGAACAAAATGATATAACAATTATTTCAATTACACATGATTTGTCTGAAACTATGCAAGCTGATCATGTCATAGTTATGAATCAAGGACAAGTATTTAAAAATGGAACACCAACAGAAATATTTAATAATGCACAAGACTTAACTGCAATTGGATTAGATTTACCATTTTCAATGAAAATTAATCAACTATTAACTAATGAGACAACTTTTATGACTTATGAAGGGTTGGTTAATAAATTATGACAATAGAATTTAAACAAGTTAGTTATGTTTATCAACAAGGTACGCCGTATCAATATGAAGCGTTAAAACAAATAGACGCTCAATTTGAGCAAGGTAAGTATTATGCAATTATCGGACAGACTGGTAGTGGTAAGTCTACGCTAATTCAGCATATTAATGGATTATTAAAGCCTACAAGCGGTACTGTATTAGTTGACGATACATTAATAACTCACAAAACTAAAGATAAAGTGATTAGACCTATACGTAAAAAAGTAGGAATGGTGTTTCAATTTCCGGAATCACAGTTATTTGAAGATACTGTAGAAAGAGAAATAGTATTTGGGCCAAATAATTTCCATATGGATATTGAAGAAGCGAAAAATTATGCTCATAAACTGCTAATGGAACTTGGGTTTCAAAGAGATATTTTATCTCAATCACCATTTCAAATGTCAGGTGGCCAGATGCGTAAAATTGCTATAGCATCTGTATTAGCGATGAATCCAGACATTATTATAGTCGATGAACCAACTGCAGGATTAGATCCAAAAAGTAAAAGGCAAGTAATGGAATTATTTAAATATTTACAACTTGAAGAACATAAAACAATTATTTTAATTTCACATGATATGAATGAAGTAGCACGTTATGCAGATGAAGTCGTTGTTATGAAGAATGGTACTATTGTAGAACAATGCCCACCTAAATTACTGTTTAAAAATAGAAAATGCTTTGAGGAATGGCATATTGCATTACCAGATGTCGTTAAGTTACAAAATGATTTTGAGCAAAAATATCATACGACACTCAAAGACATTGCGCTAACTGAGGAAGAATTCGTTACATTGTATAGGGAGTGGCAACATGAAGAATAAACTTATCATTGGTCGCTACCTTCCTAACAATTCAATGATTCATAATTTAGACCCACGTGCAAAATTGATATTTGTCTTCTTATTTATCATATTAATCTTTTTCTGTCATTCACCAATGACATATTTATGGCTATTTGCACTTATATTGTTATTTATGAAATTAGCTAAAATTCAGTTTTGGTTCTTAATTAAGGGGTTAACACCAATATTTGTCTTTTTAATATTCACCTTTTTAATGCACGTTTTCTTTACTAAAGGCGGACAAGTTTTAGTACAATGGCATTCCTTTACTATTGAAACAACAGGTATAGTTGAAGGTATTTATATTTCCCTAAGATTAATTGCAATTGTGATGGTTGCAACACTTATGACGTTATCAACAAGTCCTATTGATTTAACAGATGCCTTTGATAAATTATTAACCCCATTAAAATGGATAAAAATACCTGTACATCAACTTAGTATGATTATGTCTATAGCATTGAGATTTATACCAACTTTAATGGATGAATTAGACAAAATTATTTTAGCTCAAAAATCACGGGGATCAGAAATTAGTTCGGGAAATATAACAACTAGAATTAAAGCATTTATTCCATTACTAGTTCCACTATTCATCTCAGCTTTCCAAAGAGCAGAAGAATTAGCTATTGCTATGGAAGTTAGGGGATATGATGCCAATGTAAAAAGAACGAGCTACAGACTGCTTAAATGGCAACTGAGAGACACGATAGCATTAGTGCTATTAATTCCAATTGCAATCATCTTATTTGTTATTAAATATTCAGGAGTGTAGAAATGTGCGTATATTAGTAGAAATCACATATAATGGTAGTAATTTTTTAGGATTTCAAATTCAGCAACAAGGACGTACAGTACAACAACAATTTGAAAAAATACTACAACGTATGCATAAACGACATGTCAGAATTCATCCATCAAGTAGGACTGATAGAGGTGTGCATGCTGTGCAACAATACTTTCATTTTGATACAGAACTTAATATTGCAACGAGCCAATGGCAATATGCTATGAATAGTGCCTTGCCTAACGATATTTATGTAACTAAAGTTAGTGTTGTAGATGAACAATTTCATTGTCGTTATGATTGCTTAGGTAAACGGTACCGCTACAAAGTTTATCAAGCTGCACATCGTAATCCGTTTCAGAGTGGTTTGAAGACCTATATACCAGACACATTGGATCTTGATAAGATGAACGAAGCGGCTAAACAATTTATTGGTACACATGATTTTACAGGATTTTGTTCTCAAAAGACTGAAGTTGAAAGCAAGGTAAGAACGTTATATCAAAGCGAAATCGTTCAAACAGAAGAAGGCTTTGATTATATTGTGACAGGCTCAGGATTCCTGTATAATATGGTACGTGTTCTCGTAGCTTTCTTAATAGAAGTGGGTAAAGGGAAGAAACATGTAGAAGATGTTCCTAAATTATTAGAAAGTAGGAATCGCAACAATGTACCTTTTACTGCTCCTGCAGAGGGACTATACTTAGAACATATTTATTTTGAAGATAATGATTTAACGAATGACTTTGGCAATAATATAAAAATTCATCGTAAAAAATCATTGCAAAATGATTAATTGCCATTGACAAAAGGCTTATGAAATTATAAGATTATTAACGGTATTGTTTTATATCCACCCCACGATAAGCCCCGGAAACTTATTGTGTTACAAGATATATAAGCAGAAATGAACAACAGTTAACAAAATAAATGAAATTTATCGTTTTAACAATGAAACTAATGAAATCATCTATTGAGTTATGGACTTGTTTATAGCTTGAATAGAAGCATTTATTTATAGGAGGACAATTATTATGCGTCAAACATTTATGGCAAATGAATCAAACATTGAGCGCAAATGGTATGTTATTGATGCTGAAGGACAAACTTTAGGTCGTCTTTCATCAGAAGTAGCATCTATCTTACGCGGTAAAAATAAACCAACTTACACACCACATGTTGATACTGGTGACTATGTCATCGTTATTAATGCATCAAAAATCCATTTCACTGGTAACAAAGAAACTGACAAAATTTACTATCGTCACTCAAATCACCCAGGTGGTATTAAATCAATCACTGCTGGTGAATTAAAAAGAACTAACCCAGAACGTTTAATTGAAAACTCAATTAAAGGTATGTTACCAAGCACTCGTTTAGGCGAAAAACAAGGTAAAAAATTATTTGTATATGGTGGCGCTGAACATCCACACGCTGCACAACAACCAGAAAACTACGAATTACGTGGTTAATTAGAAGGAGGAAATGACTTTGGCACAAGTTGAATATAGAGGCACAGGCCGTCGTAAAAACTCAGTAGCACGTGTACGTTTAGTACCAGGTGAAGGTAACATCACAGTTAATAACCGTGACGTACGCGAATACTTACCATTCGAATCATTAATTTTAGACTTAAACCAACCATTTGATGTTACTGAAACAAAAGGTAACTATGACGTTTTAGTAAACGTTAATGGTGGTGGTTTCACTGGACAAGCTCAAGCTATCCGTCACGGAATCGCTCGTGCATTATTAGAAGCAGATCCTGAATACAGAGGTTCTTTAAAACGTGCTGGATTACTTACTCGTGACCCACGTATGAAAGAACGTAAAAAACCAGGTCTTAAAGCAGCTCGTCGTTCACCACAATTCTCAAAACGTTAATTGTCGAACAATATATACAAAACACCTCGATATTGCATCGAGGTGTTTTTTGTTATTTGAATAGGAAATGTAAGTTTTTAATGTTCTCTGTCAAATTGGACTGATACATAATTTTTTTCAAGCCTCACATCCTAACTTGCACAATTAGAGCTAGTAAGATTTACAATCTTTACTAGCTCTTGCCCAACCTGCATTGTCCGTAGAATTTCTTGACGAATTTCTCTGTGTTGGGTCCCTATGCAGTTGCACTAATAGTGTCAACTGTAATCCTTTATAAAATTTTTCTATGACGGGTGCCTTGCCCAACTTGCATTGTCCGTAGAATTTCTTGGTGAAATTCTATATGTTGGGTCCCTGCATTGCATGTTAGAGTTTCTGCTATCTTGATAGCTAGAAAATCTTATGCAGTTAATTATGAATTAATAAACTGTAAAACCTATTTCTGATAACCAGTTTTTCTGTGTTGGGTCGCTTCCAAGGGTGCTGTCTTAGGAGTCTCGGCTTCAAATTAATTTTCATTTTAAATTATTCGCCTTTTATCAGTCTTTAAAAATAGAAAAACGTTTTTAACGCATTTAGCATGTATGTCGCAATTTGAAGCTTTTATAGATATGGTACAACCATCTGAACATACGAAAAGTCATTTTATTGTCTCAACCATTAAATAAAACTTAATATATTAAGCATCAATCAAAAAAGTCCAATTCACTCAATGAATAGTGAATTGGTTGAATATTAAATCATATGAAAGTAAAAACCCGGATCATTAATAAAGCGTCAAGATTAATGGCTGACATACATTATGATTCTAATCGGTTAACAACATTAAGCATATCATCATTGATAACGAGTGTAGCATCGTTATCATAAGGTGTAGTATCACGATTAATGATGACTAAATGCTGTCCATTAAAGTTAGAAATCAAACCTGCTGCAGGTTGTACGACTAATGAAGAACCTAGGACAACTAATGTATCAGCTTTGTTAATCTTACTAAGTGAGTTATAAATCGTTTGTTCATCCAACATTTCTCCATATAGTACAATATCAGGTCTTATTGCATGACCACATTGCTCACAATGATATAAATTTCGATTAACAACTTCTTCTTTAGTATATTGTTGGTCACAAGACAGACAATAGAAACGATTGAGTGTACCATGTAATTCATCTACATGTTGACTACCAGCATCTGAATGCAGACCATCAATATTTTGTGTGATAACACCTAAAGATTTACCTTGTTGTTCCAATTTGGCAATCCATTGATGAACCACGTTGGGCTTTTTATCAGCAAATAATAGGCGACTATGACAGAATGCCATAAAACCTAAAGGATCTGTTTCTAAATAGTCATGACTTAACATATATTCAGGAGAAAATCCTTGTTCTGTAATATCATCATATAAACCGCCAACAGATCTGAAATCTGGAATACCACTTGCTACAGAGACACCAGCTCCGGTAAAAAAGACAATATTATTTGAATCAGCTATAATTTTTGCTAATTGTTCTATTTTATTATTCATATTTATCACTCCACAAATTTTTGACACTAATGTCTTTATTTCCCTTAATATCAACATAACACATAATGAATAGTATAATAAATATAACAATATAACCAATTTAAAATTACTATAATAGTCATAAATGTGTAATAACCATACAAAATATCTCCTATAATCACTTAAAATGTTAGTTTTTATGATAGTCTTGATATAGAATAAACATAAATTATGTTTGAATAAACAAATCAATATGATGATATAGAATCATTGGGGAGGATAGTTCATTGAGAAAGCATGAACGTTTAGAAGAAATTGCTAAACTAGTGAATAAAAAGGGCACTGTGCGGACAAATGAGATTGTAGAAGGATTAAATGTATCAGATATGACTGTCAGACGTGATTTAGCGGAATTAGAACAACAAGGTATTTTAAAAAAAGTACATGGTGGGGCACGTAGTAATTCTGTATTCCAGTTTAAAGAAATGTCACATAAAGAAAAACATGCTAAAAATATTGAAGAAAAAAGATATATTGCTAAAAAAGCAGCACAACTAATTGAAGATGGAGACACATTATTTCTTGGCCCTGGTACAACAGTTGAACTACTGGCAGAAGAAATTCAACATCGAACATTGACTATAATTACCAATTGTTACCCTGTTTTTAAAATTTTATTTGAAAAGCAAAGTATAAATTTTAGAGTATACTTACTAGGTGGAGAAATGAGAGATATAACGGAATCATTTGTTGGTGAAATGACGAATTCATCACTAGAAAATTTAAGATTTACTAAAATGTTCTTTAGTTGTAATGGTGTTCAAAATGGAGAAGCCATGACATCTTCAATAGATGAAGCATATACGCAACAACTTGCATTAAATCATTCACTCGAAACCTTTTTATTGATGGATTCTACAAAAGTAGGTAAAGGAGATTTTACTACGTTTTGTAATTTATCAGATTTAACAGCTGTAATTATGGATAATAATAGTAATGATAAAATTGAAGAAATAAAAAAATATGTTGATTTAATAGCCTAACAAAATTAATAATATTAATAAAATGTATGAGCAATACTCACATCTTCGGAGTATTGCTTATTTTTTTGGTAATTTGCCATTCATTTACTAATAATAATCTAAAACAGCCTTGGACAAAAATATTATACACTTAAAATTAAATATTTGGCAGTAACTGTTTGGTTTGTAAAATGTTGATAAATCAATGTTTTACAAATCTAATCGGTCTTGCCGGGATGGAATTATGAAATAAATTTTATTGAAATTCTATTTCAATCGCATTCCCAAATAACTTAGCGTATTGTCGCAATATCCAACTCACTTCATTACATTCTATTCCACTTCATTTCATATAGTTGTGTTCCTCAATAAACAAACAATATTCCAACATCAATACTTTAAACTAATAAAAAATTTAACATCTTTCTAACATTTTTGTTTAAACAAACTAAAATATCAACATAATAACAACTTATAATGTTGATTTATTGTTGGTTTATGTTTATAATTTAAACGTAATCTATTGAAAGCCTTTTCTTTAAACACGTTATCAACAGCTATAAATAAAAGGTATTTCAAAATCAAAGGATAAAGGAGACTTAATATGGCTATTATTATCGGTTCAGATGCAGCGGGCAAACGCTTAAAAGAAGTCATCAAAACATATTTAACAGACAATCATTACGAAGTAGTTGATGTAACAGAAGGACAACAAGTTGATTTTGTTGATTCAACACTTGCTATTGCAAAAGCAGTACAGCAACAAGAAGGTAATTTAGGAATTGCCATTGATGCTTATGGTGCAGGTAGTTTTATGGTTGCTACCAAAATAAAAGGAATGATAGCTGCCGAAGTATCAGACGAACGTTCAGCCTACATGACTCGTGGTCATAATAATTCACGAATCATTACATTAGGTTCAGAAATTGTTGGTGATACGCTAGCTAAAAATATCGTAAAAGGCTTCGTTGAAGGTAAATATGATGGTGGAAGACACCAAATCCGTGTAGATATGCTTAATAAAATGTGCTAAGGAGGAAGAAATAATGAAAATAGCTTTAGGTTGCGATCATATTGTTACAGATACAAAAATGCGAGTTTCAGAACATTTAAAATCAAAAGGACATGAAGTCATTGATGTAGGAACTTACGATTTCACAAGAACACATTATCCAATATTCGGTAAAAAAGTTGGGGAACAGGTTGTCAATGGCAATGCTGAATTAGGTATTTGTATTTGTGGTACGGGCGTAGGTATTAATAATGCAGTTAACAAAGTGCCAGGTATTCGTTCAGCACTTGTACGTGATATGACATCTGCATTATATGCTAAAGAAGAACTCAATGCTAATGTTATTGGTTTTGGAGGACGTGTTACAGGTGAACTATTGATGTGCGATATTATTGATGCGTTTATCAATGCTGACTATAAACCGACTGAAGAAAATAAAAAATTAATTGCTAAAATCGAACATTTAGAAACAAGTAATAAAGATCAAGCTGACCCACATTTCTTTGATGAATTTTTAGAAAAATGGGACAGAGGCGAATACCACGATTAAAGGACGACGCTTATGATTTTAACTTTAACTTTAAATCCATCAGTCGATATATCTTATCCACTAGAAACCTTGACATTAGACGATGTTAATCGAGTTGAAGAAGTTAGTAAAACAGCTGGTGGTAAAGGATTAAATGTTACTAGAGTATTATCTCAACTTAAAGAACCAGTACTAGCTAGTGGTTTTATTGGTGGAGAATTAGGACAACTTATTGCTAGGAAATTAGATGACGCAGATGTGTATCACGCTTTTTATAATATCAAAGGTGAAACAAGAAATTGTATTGCGATACTACATGAAGGACAACAAACTGAGATATTAGAGCAGGGTCCAACCATTGATGCTGACGAAGCAAGGGGATTCATTCACCATGTAGATGAATTACTAACGAAAGTACAGGCAGTAGCCATTTCAGGTAGTTTACCTAAAGGACTAAGCCAAGATTACTATGCTCAAATTATTCAGTTATGTCAACAACGTCAAATACCGGTAGTGCTAGATTGTTCAGGTTCAGCATTACTTGCAGTGTTAAAGCAACAATATAAACCAACAGTAATCAAACCTAATATTTCAGAATTATCGCAATTATTAGGACAACAGATTCAAGAAGATATTGAAAGTTTGAAAACTGTATTAGCAAATCCATTATTCGATGGCATTGAATGGATCATTGTCTCATTAGGTGCCAATGGTGCTTTTGCTAAACATAATGAGCAATATTATCGCGTTTCCATTCCAAAGATTAACGTCTTAAATCCAGTTGGATCTGGTGATTCTACAGTAGCAGGTATTACTTCAGCAGTCGTTAATCATGAAAATGACCAAACATTACTTAAAAAAGCAAATACCTTGGGCATGTTAAATGCGCAAGAAGCACAAACAGGATATGTAAATGTATCTAATTATCAAAATCTATTTAATCAAATAGAAGTTTTAGAGGTGTAAATAATGGCAAAATCTAGTCAAAAAATTCAATCAATTGAACAATTAAGCAATCATGAAGGTGTCATTTCAGCATTAGCTTTTGACCAACGTGGTGCATTAAAACGTATGATGGCTAAGCATCAAACAGAAGAACCAACTGTCGAACAAATTGAACAATTAAAAGTCCTAGTCGCAGAAGAACTAACACAATATGCTTCATCAATTTTATTAGATCCTGAATATGGTTTACCAGCTTCAGAAGCACGTAATAAAGATTGCGGCTTACTATTAGCATATGAAAAAACTGGTTATGATGTGAATGCTAAAGGACGTTTACCAGACTGTTTAGTAGAGTGGTCAGCGAAACGTTTAAAAGAGCAAGGTGCCAATGCTGTTAAATTCTTACTTTATTACGATGTAGATGATAGTGAAGAAATCAATATTCAAAAGAAAGCATACATTGAAAGAATTGGTTCTGAATGTGTAGCAGAAGACATTCCATTTTTCTTAGAAGTGTTAACTTATGATGATAATATTCCGGATAATGGCAGCGTTGAATTTGCGAAAGTTAAACCTAGAAAAGTAAACGAAGCGATGAAGTTATTCTCAGAACCACGTTTTAATGTTGATGTCTTAAAAGTTGAAGTACCAGTAAATATGAAATATGTTGAAGGCTTTGCAGAAGGTGAAGTGGTTTATAGCAAAGAAGAAGCGGCACAACATTTCAAAGAGCAAGATGCAGCTACTAACTTACCTTATATTTATTTAAGTGCGGGTGTATCAGCAGAATTATTCCAAGAAACATTAAAATTTGCACACGAAGCAGGTGCTAAATTTAACGGTGTACTATGTGGACGTGCAACATGGTCAGGTGCTGTACAAGTATACATTGAACAAGGTGAAGAAGCAGCACGTGAATGGTTACGTACAACTGGATTCAAAAATATTGACGACTTAAACAAAGTATTAAAAGATACTGCCACTTCTTGGAAATTAAGAAACTAAGTATAAAAGGGGTTAATACGATGAATAGAGAAGAAGTCCAATTATTAGGGTTTGAAATTGTAGCATATGCAGGAGATGCACGTTCTAAATTTTTAGAAGCATTAACTGCAGCACAAGCAGGAGATTTTGCACAAGCAGAAGCACTCATTGAAGAAGGTAATCAATGCATTGCAGATGCACATAGAGCACAAACAAGTCTATTAGCTAAAGAAGCACAAGGTGACGATATTGCTTATAGTGTCACAATGATGCATGGTCAAGACCACTTAATGACGACTATTTTATTAAAAGATTTAATGAAACATTTATTAGAATTTTATAAAAGAGGGTGATGGCATTGATGCATAAATTAATTGCACAAATAGAAAAAGGTAAACCTTTTTTCGAAAAATTATCACGTAATATTTATTTGAGAGCGATTCGTGATGGCTTTATTTCAGCAATGCCAGTTATCTTATTCTCGAGTATGTTCTTATTAATAGCTTATGTTCCTAATATTTTCGGTTTTAAATGGGATAAAGGTATGGAAGCTATTTTAATGAAACCATATAACTATACTATGGGGCTTGTAGCATTATTAGTAGCAGGTACAACAGCTAAGTCGTTAACAGATTCGTACAACAGAAAGTTAGAAAGTACCAATCAAATAAACTTTATATCAACAATGTTAGCTGCGATTTGTGGATTCTTATTTTTAGCATCTGATCCAGCTAAAGATGGTGGTTTCTTAAGTGCCTTTATGGGAACTAAGGGGTTATTAACAGCTTTCCTATCAGCATTTGTTACAGTTATTGTTTATAACTTCTGTGTTAAACGTAATTTAACAATTAAAATGCCTAAAGAAGTACCACCTAACATTTCTCAAGTATTTAAAGATTTAATTCCATTTGCCATTGTTATTTTAATTTTATATGGCTTGGATTTATTAATTAGAGGATTATTCCAATCAAATGTTGCAGAAGGTATTGTTAAATTATTTGAACCATTATTTACAGCAGCAGACGGTTGGATCGGTATTACAATTATCTTTGGTGCCTTTGCATTATTCTGGTTCGTAGGTATTCATGGACCATCTATTGTAGAACCAGCAATTGCAGCAATTACTTATGCTAACGTTGAAGCGAACTTTAAGTTACTTCAAGCAGGTGAGCATGCAGATAAAATTTTAACATCTGGTACACAAATGTTCATCGTAACAATGGGTGGTACTGGTGCGACTTTAGTTGTTCCGTTCATGTTTATGTGGATGACGAAATCTAAACGTAATAAAGCAATTGGTCGTGCAGCGGTTGTTCCAACATTCTTTGGTGTCAATGAGCCAATTCTTTTTGGTGCACCGATTGTCTTAAACCCAGTGTTCTTTATTCCATTTGTCTTAGCACCGATTGTTAACGTTTGGATTTTTAAAATATTTGTTGAAGTATTAGGAATGAATAGTTTCAGCGTTAACTTACCTTGGACAACTCCAGGTCCCCTAGGTATCGTTATGGGTACTGGATTTGGATTATGGTCATTCGTCTTAGCAATTACATTAATTGTTGTTGATGTCATTATTTATTACCCATTCTTAAAAGTATATGATAGTGAAATTTTAGATGAAGAAGAAGGTCGTGTAGAAGGAAATAAAGATTTACAAGACAAAGTAGCAGCTAATTTTGATACTAAAAAAGCTGATGCCATCTTAGCGTCAAATTCTGCTACACAAGCAAATAATGATGGCAATGAAACATCTGAAGCAACTAATTCATCTAATATAACAGAACAAACGAATGTCTTAGTATTATGTGCAGGTGGAGGCACAAGTGGTCTTCTAGCGAATGCGTTAAATAAAGCGGCAACTGATTATGGTGTACCAGTTAAAGCAGCAGCTGGTGGCTACGGTGCGCATATGGATATTATGAAAGATTACCATTTAGTTATTTTAGCACCACAAGTCGCATCAAATTATGAAGATATTAAAATTGATACAGACAAATTAGGTATTAAATTAGCTAAAACACAAGGTGCAGAATATATTAAATTAACTCGTGATGGTCAAGCAGCGCTTGATTTTGTGCAACAACAATTTGAAAATTAAAGATAGGAGTTTTTCATATGACTAAAAAATTACCTGAAGATTTTATTTTTGGTGGAGCAACAGCAGCATATCAAGCCGAAGGAGCTACTCATACTGACGGTAAAGGACGCGTTGCATGGGACACATATTTGGAAGAAAATTATTGGTATACAGCAGAACCAGCAAGTGATTTCTATCATAAATATCCAGTTGATTTAGAATTAAGTGAAAAATTCGGTGTTAATGGTATTCGTATTTCAATAGCTTGGTCACGTATTTTCCCAAATGGTTATGGTGAGGTAAATCCAAAAGGTGTTGAATATTATCACAACTTATTTGCAGAATGTCATAAACGACATGTCGAACCTTTTGTTACTTTACATCACTTTGATACACCAGAAGTATTGCACTCAGATGGTGATTTCTTAAATCGTCAAACGATTGATTACTTTGTTGATTATGCAGAATTTTGTTTTAAAGAATTTCCAGAAGTGAAATATTGGACTACATTTAATGAAATTGGTCCAATTGGTGATGGACAATATTTAGTAGGTAAATTCCCACCAGGTATCAAGTATGATTTCGAAAAAGTATTCCAATCTCATCATAATATGATGGTTGCACATGCTAGAGCAGTTAAGTTATTTAAAGATGGAAACTATGATGGAGAAATTGGTGTTGTTCATGCTTTGCCAACTAAATATCCATATGATCCTTCAAATCCAGAAGATGTTAGAGCAGCAGAATTAGAAGATATTATTCATAATAAGTTTATTCTAGATGCTACGTATTTAGGTAAGTATTCTCGTGAAACGATGGAAGGTGTCCAACATATACTTTCTGTTAATGGTGGTAAGTTAAATATCACTGATGAAGATTATGCCATTTTAGATGCTGCCAAAGATTTAAATGACTTCTTAGGTATTAATTACTATATGAGTGATTGGATGAGAGGCTTCGATGGTGAAAGTGAAATAACGCATAATTCAAAAGGTGATAAAGGTGGTTCTAAATATCAACTAAAAGGTGTAGGTCAACGAGAATTTGATGTTGATGTACCACGTACGGATTGGGATTGGATGATTTATCCTCAAGGTTTATACGATCAAATTATGCGCGTTGTTAAAGACTATCCAAATTATCATAAAATTTACATTACTGAAAATGGCTTAGGTTATAAAGACGAGTTTATCGAATCTGAGAAAACCGTTTATGATGATGCTAGAATTGATTATATTAAACAACATTTAAATGCTATTGCAGATGCTATCCATGATGGTGCAAATGTTAAAGGATATTTCTTATGGTCATTAATGGATGTATTCTCCTGGTCAAACGGTTATGAAAAACGTTACGGATTATTCTATGTCGATTTCGATACACAAGAACGTTATCCGAAAAAAAGTGCCTATTGGTATAAAGAACTTGCACAAAGTAAAGAAATTAAATAGTTAATGAATCAGCAAAGTGTCTGTCAGTATTTTACTGACAGGCTTTTTGCCGTTTTATACAGTTTTTAAGAATATAAAGGTGAGAAAGTATACGCGATTAAACCACATACGATTAGAATTTTCAGCAAATTTTTGATGAATTTCAAAACAATTAAAAGGAAATTTGATGTATCTTCATTTATACTAAATAAACAAAGTAGATGAATGGGAGTTAATGAAGTGAAAAAAATATGGGTTATAGGTACAACTTTATTAGCAATTGCAATTATAGTAGGTATTATTGTTACTGTTGTAAACAGTCAAAAAAATGAAACATTTAAACGAAAACAACAGCAAGCATTTATTAATCAAGACATACCAACGCTATTTTTACATGGATATGGTGGTAGTGCTAATTCCGAAAAATTTATGGTGAAGCAGGCTGAACAAAGAGGTGTGACTCAAGATATTATTACGGCAAAGGTATCAAAAGACGGTGAGGTGTCATTTAAAGGTAAATTGCCAAAAAACGCAGTTAATCCAATTGTCAAAGTCGAACTTGAAAACAACAAACAAGGTTATTTAGATCAGAATGCGAAATGGTTCAAAAATGTATTAACTAAATTACAACAACAATATCATATTAAAAAATTTAATTTTGTAGGTCATTCAATGGGAAATTTAACATTTGCACAATATATGAAAACGTATGGTGATGATAAATCATTACCGCAATTAAATAAGCAAGTAAACATTGCGGGTACGTTTAACGGTGTACTAAATATGAATGAAAAAGTAAATGAAATTTCAGTTGACGACAATGGCAAACCAAGTCGCATGAACGAACCGTATGAAGAATTAATGGCACTTAAAGATATTTATAAAGGCAAAAATATTAAAGTATTAAATATATATGGTGATTTACAAGATGGGACGCATTCAGACGGACGAGTATCGAATAGTTCATCTAAATCATTAAAATATTTACTGGGAAATAGTCCAGCAACATATCATGAGTCAAAATATACTGGTAACAAAGCACAACATAGCCAATTACATGAGAATAAAGATGTAGCAAACGAATTAATTGATTTTTTATGGAAAAAATAACACACTGTATCACATAACTTAGTTGCATTTAATAGATGCAGATTAATATAGAATCCTTTGAGTTCTAACTAGTATTAGTATCAAGTAATTCCGCTATAACGATGCATAGTATATTAATCAATAATGCTAAAGCACGTTACATAGTACATGAACATGCATAATAAAATAGACATAGAGAAAGGTGAATACCATCATGCAAAATAAACAAATTTTATTTAATCAAATCCCTCAAGGTATGCCACAAGATGACACATTTAAAATAGAAGAAACAACAACACCAGAGTTAGCAAATAATGAAATACAAGTTCAAACTTTATATATGTCAGTTGATCCATACATGAGAGGTCGAATGACAAAAGCTGATTCATATGTGCAACCATTTGAAATAAACGCACCTATTGTTAGTCATATTGTAGGTAAAGTAACACAATCAAATGATAGTACCTTTAATAAAGGTGATATTGTTGTAGGTATGTTACCATGGCGAATTGTTAATAACGTGACAGCACAACAAATAAACAAAGTACCATCAACAGATGTGCCATTAGATTTATATTTAAGTGTCTTAGGAATGCCAGGACAAACTGCATACCATGGCTTATTAGATATTGGTCAACCTAAAGCAGGTGAAACAGTAGTTGTTTCAGCGGCATCAGGGGCAGTAGGATCAGTAGTTGGACAAATCGCTAAGATTAAAGGTTGTCGTGTCGTTGGTATTGCTGGTGGAGATAAAAAAGTAAACTATTTAACTGAGACATTAGGCTTTGATGCTGGTGTCGATTATAAAAAAGCTGACTTTGCAGAAAAATTAGCTGAAGCATTACCTGATGGTGTCGATGTTTATTTTGAAAATGTTGGGGGCGTCGTAGGTGATGAAGTGTTTAAACATTTAAACCGCTTTGCCCGTATACCAGTATGTGGCGCTATTTCTTCATATAACCATCCTGAAGAAGACATTGGTCCACGTATTCAAGGGTCTTTAATTAAAAAACAAGCTATGATGCGAGGATTCTTAGTTGCTGAATTTGCAAGTGACTTTAAAGCTGCAAGTGAACAATTAGCTCAATGGGTACAACAAGGAAAAATTAAATCACAAGTCACTGTAGAAGAAGGTTTTGATCATGCACCACAAGCATTTAGAAACTTATTTACTGGTGATAATTTTGGTAAACAAGTCATAAAAGTAACGGAATAATTATAAATTTCATACAACCACTATACATCGTTATATTAAAAAGGTTAGACCAATGGTAAACATTTTCTGTTATCTAAAATGATGATAATGGTAGTAGTTTTAATTATAATAACAAGTAAGAGAAATTGACGAGAGGTGATGAATGATGTCAATGACAATGATTGGATTCGAACAACCATTTAAGTTGAATGAAGGTAATCTGTTTAAAACATATGAACAAGATATACCTGTGCCACAACATAATGAATTACTTGTAAAGATACACAGTATTAGTGTTAACCCCGTAGATACCAAGCAACGTTTAGCACCTGTTTCACAAAAGCCTAGAGTATTGGGGTTTGATGCAGTAGGTATCATTGAAGCTATTGGTCCAGAAGTAACGATGTTTAAAGTTGGAGATAAAGTTTTCTATTCTGGATCCTCTAATCTTAATGGATCGAATGCAACGTATCAAATTATGCCAGAAGTATTAGTTGCTAAAGCACCAACAACAATATCTGATGAACAAAGTGCAAGCTTACCTTTAACAGGTCTGACAGCATATGAAACGTTATTTGATACATTTGGTATTTCTACAAACCCATCGGATAATGAAGGTAAAACGCTATTAATCATTAATGGTGCAGGTGGCGTTGGTAGCATTGCGACACAAATTGCTAAAAGATATGGTTTAACTGTCGTTACAACAGCTTCAAGAACTGAATCAATTGAGTGGTCTAAACAAATGGGTGCAGATATCGTGTTAAATCATAAAGAAGACTTAAAAGCACAATTTAAAGAGCATAATATCGACGCACCTGACTACATTTTCTGTACGTTTAACAGTGATATGTATTACGACACGATGATTGACTTAGTGAAACCACGAGGTCATATTACGACGATTGTAGCATTTGAAAATAATCAAGATTTAAACGCATTGAAAAGTAAAAGCATTACGTTTAGTCATGAATTTATGTTCGCAAGACCTTTATATCAAACTAGTGATATGATTAAACATCATGACTATTTACAAGATATAGCCACTAATATAGACGAAGGTCATTATCAACCTACAACGACACAAGTTATTAATGGATTAACTACAGAACATTTGTATGAAGCACACCAAATATTAGAAAATCATAGTATGATTGGTAAGCTAGTTATTAATGTCGACAAGCAATAATTGTTGACTAAGGCAATCTAAATTGAGCAATGACAATGAAATAAGCGTATTAAAAAGCAGTTGATGCCACAACATCAACTGCTTTTTTGCTATGCTATAAAAATTGGTTGTCTATTTCCTACGATTAGTCAAGTGCTTATAAATAAAATAAGCATTACTAAATTAAACCGTTCAATTTAATTTTTTTGAATAAGGTGTTAAACTATAT
>NZ_PPQR01000156.1 GCF_002902085.1 Staphylococcus simiae | reverse complement strand
TGAGACCGTAAGGTCTCTTTTTTTATGTCAAAAAGACATGAAGGTATAGAAGGACTTGATGCAGAGAAAGCGTTTGAAGCTGACGAAATAAGGAACGAACGACCCCAAGCCTAAAAATAATGATTTGAAAATATATACATTTTAATAAAAGAAATTCAGTCCAACTTGGGAGAAAACCTAAATTTTGTAGTTTAATAGATTATACACAATAAAAAACTACTAAATGAATTTGTTAAAACTCATTTAGTAGTTTCATTAAGCTTCATATTATATTTTTAAGGCTCTCTGTCAAATTGGACTGATGTATAAATTTTTTATAGAAGTTAAGCAGCAATTTGTTGTTTAACTTCTTTTTTATTTTCAGGTGCATATAGT
>NZ_PPQR01000016.1 GCF_002902085.1 Staphylococcus simiae | reverse complement strand
GTCTACTTCTCTCTCTACAACTATAAAAAATAGCTGTGAAAAAATCTATCGTCATAGATTTCTTCACAGCTAATCTTAGTATGTTTTTCAGGACTGATCGAGTGAACGTCAATCACAGTCCAATTTGTTAGAGCAACCTATTATATAACTAACTATGTGCATGATGTTTAATTGAAGTATGATGTACATCATCATCTAAGCGCAACGCACCCAATACATCAATGCGCACTCACTAACTTGTAACACGCACCAACTGCTATCAACGCCCAGTAACATCAATTTAAATACTGATTTATGCCCATCAATGACAAACTGATATCCATCGATGCCCCATCAACACGCACCACCTTACTTGTAAAGCACAACGCCCACCAATGACTAAATATTGCACCAACTCAACAAATGCTGATTCATAGATACACACACTAATGACTAAACACGCACCAACTGATACCCCCAACATCAACGACAATAATAACCAAATCCATAATCAACCAACACGCACCGAAAAACTGAAACGCAATATTTTATGATTAAAAAAAGATAGTGATATAACTCAGAAAAAATATTAATTGATAAGTTTATATTGAAAAATAGAATTAATAGGCTATAAATGGTAAATTATATAGTAGGTTACTATGCGTTATATGATATAAAAATGTCACAATAACATATAAATAGTAAGTGACGAACCAACACAAAGTCTCTAAAATAAAAACGACTTGAGTGAAAAATGATAAAATTAGAATGATGATACAAGAAAAGAGGTTTATGCAAATGGCTAGAAAAGTAGTTGTAGTTGATGATGAAAAACCGATTGCTGATATTTTAGAATTTAATTTGAAAAAAGAAGGATATGATGTTTACTGTGCATATGATGGTAACGATGCCGTAGACTTAATTTATGAAGAAGAACCAGATATCGTGTTACTCGATATTATGTTACCTGGTCGTGATGGCATGGAAGTATGTCGTGAAGTACGTAAAAAATACGAAATGCCTATTATTATGTTAACTGCCAAAGACTCAGAAATTGATAAAGTGTTAGGTCTAGAATTAGGTGCAGATGACTATGTAACTAAACCATTTAGTACACGCGAATTAATTGCACGTGTTAAAGCGAACTTACGTCGTCATTATTCACAACCAGCGCAAGAAACAACAAGTGCGACAAACGAAACTACAATTAAAGATATTGTGATTTATCCAGATGCTTATTCAATTAAAAAGCGTGGCGAAGATATCGAATTAACACACCGTGAGTTTGAATTATTCCATTATTTATCAAAACATATGGGACAAGTAATGACACGTGAACATTTACTACAAACAGTATGGGGTTATGATTATTTTGGTGACGTGCGTACAGTGGATGTAACCATTCGTCGTTTACGTGAAAAGATTGAAGACGATCCATCACATCCTGAATATATTGTTACGCGTAGAGGCGTTGGATACTTTCTCCAACAGCACGAATAGAGGTTTAGACGAATGAAGTGGCTCAAACAACTACAATCCCTTCATACTAAACTAGTAATTGTTTATGTCTTATTAATTATTATTGGTATGCAGATTATTGGTTTATATTTTACTAATAATCTTGAAAAAGAACTGTTAGATAACTTTAAAAAGAACATTACACAATATGCGAAACAATTAGATATTAGTATAGAAAAAGTATATGACGAAAAAGGTTCTGTCAATGCACAGAAAGATATACAAAATTTATTAAGTGAATATGCGAACCGTCAAGAAATTGGAGAAATTCGCTTTATAGATAAAGATCAAATTATTATGGCAACGACGAAGCAGTCTAACCGTAGTCTAATTAATCAAAAAGCCAATGATAGCTCCGTTCAAAAAGCCTTATCATTAGGGCAATCTAACGACCATTTAATTTTAAAAGATTATGGTAACGGTAAAGATCGCGTGTGGGTTTACAATATCCCAGTCAAAGTAGATAAAAAAGTCATTGGTAATATCTATATCGAATCGAAAATTAATGACGTCTATAATCAATTAAACAACATTAACCAAATATTTATTGTAGGTACAGCCATCTCGCTACTTATTACTGTGATCCTTGGTTTCTTTATTGCCCGAACGATTACCAAACCCATCACTGATATGCGTAACCAAACCGTCGAAATGTCTCGAGGGAACTATACGCAACGTGTGAAGATTTATGGTAATGACGAAATTGGTGAACTGGCGTTAGCCTTCAACAATTTGTCTAAACGTGTGCAAGAAGCCCAAGCGAATACAGAAAGTGAGAAACGACGACTTGACTCAGTTATCACACATATGAGTGACGGTATCATAGCGACAGACCGTCGTGGGCGCATTCGTATTGTCAATGATATGGCTCTAAAAATGCTTGGCATGGCTAAAGAAGATATTATCGGTTATTACATGTTAAGTGTCTTAAGTCTAGAAGATGAGTTTAAATTAGAAGAAATTCAAGAAAACAATGATAGTTTCTTATTAGATTTAAATGAAGAAGAAGGACTTATTGCGCGTGTTAACTTTAGTACCATTGTGCAAGAAACCGGCTTTGTCACAGGTTATATTGCTGTGTTACATGATGTTACCGAACAACAACAAGTTGAACGAGAACGTCGCGAATTCGTTGCCAACGTTTCACACGAGCTACGTACACCATTAACATCTATGAATAGTTACATTGAAGCCCTTGAAGAAGGTGCATGGAAAGACGATGAATTAGCACCACAATTCTTATCCGTTACACGTGAAGAAACAGAACGTATGATTCGTCTTGTCAACGACCTTCTACAATTATCTAAAATGGATAACGAGTCAGATCAAATTAACAAAGAAATTATCGACTTCAATATGTTTATCAATAAAATTATTAATAGACACGAAATGTCAGATAAAGACACAGAATTTGTCAGAGAAATTCCTAATCAAACCATCTTTACTGAAATCGATCCAGATAAAATGACGCAAGTATTCGATAACGTCATTACCAATGCGATGAAATATTCTCGTGGTGATAAACGTGTCGAGTTCCACGTGAAACAAAATCCACTGTATAACAGAATGACAATCCGTATTAAAGATAACGGTATAGGTATTCCAATTAACAAAGTAGATAAAATATTTGATCGCTTTTATCGTGTTGATAAAGCCCGTACACGTAAAATGGGTGGTACTGGTTTAGGTTTGGCAATTTCTAAAGAAATCGTTGAAGCACACAACGGTCGTATCTGGGCTAACAGTGTAGAGGGGCAAGGTACATCTATCTTTATTACACTTCCATGTGAAGTGATCGAAGACGGTGATTGGGATGAATAATAAGGAACATATTAAGTCTGTCATCCTAGCCTTACTTGTCCTTATGAGTGTCGTATTAACATATATGGTCTGGGACTTTTCACCAGATATTACAGACGTTGATAATACAGATAGTAAGAAGAATGATACTAAACCTTTGACGAAACCGATGACTGCCAATATGGATACGACAATCGCACCTTTTCAAATTATTAATTCTAAGGACGATCATCCTAAAGGTACAGTCGCAACGGTATCTAATGTCACGAAATTAATTAAACCATTGAAGAATAAAGGTGCCAAGTCGGTAGAACATGTGCATCGTGATCATAATTTAATGATTCCGGAATTAGGTCAAGATATTACAATTTTAGATTTCACGTATGATTTACCATTATCGACGTATCTCGACCAAGTGTTAAATAGTAATGCTAAAGTACCTAATCATTTTAATTTTAACCGTTTAGTGATTGATCGTAATGCTGACGACCGTATTGTACTATACGCTATTAGTAAAGACCGTCACGATTATGTTAAAGTCACAACAACTGCTAAGTTTGCTAACTTTAAAGAGGCCTTAGCAACAGTTAAATCAGAAATGAAGCCATATACGGATATCATTACAAATAAAGATAGTATTGATCGAGCGACGCATCTTTTTGCGCCTAGTAAACCTGAAAAGTTAAAAACATATCGCATGGTCTTTAATACGATGAGTGTTGAAAAGATGAATGCCATACTGTTTGACGATTCAACGATTGTCCGCAGCTCGAAAAGTGGTGTCACAACGTACAATAACAACACAGGTGTTGCAAATTACAATGATAAAGATGAAAAATATCATTATAAAAACTTATCAGAAGATGAAAAAAGTTCTAGCAATATGGAAGAAACGATACCAGGTACCTTTGATTTCATTAACAATCACGGTGGTTTCTTAAATGAAGACTATCGTCTGTTTAGTACGGATAATAGCTCTGGAGAATTGACATATCAACGCTTCTTAAACGGTTATCCAACATTTAACAATGAAAATTCAAATGAAATTCAAGTCACTTGGGGCGAAAAAGGTGTCTTTGATTATCGTCGTTCGTTATTACGTACAGATGTTGTCTTAAATAGTGAAGATGAAAAATCATTGCCAAAATTAGAATCCGTACGTTCCAAGTTAGCAAATAATAGTGATATTGATTTTGAAAAAATAACTAACATTGTTGTCGGTTATGAAATGCAAGATAATCCAGATCATAATCATATGGAAGTACAGATTAATAGCGAACTTATACCACGTTGGTATGTTGAATATGATGGTAAGTGGTATATGTATAGTGATGGGGGGCTAGAATAAATGAACTGGAAACTTACGAAGACACTCTTCATTTTCGTCTTTGTTCTAGTTAACATCATGCTAGTTATCATTTATATTAATAAAGTGAATCGTTCACATATCAATGAAGCGGAAAGTAATAATGAAGTTAACTTTCAACAAGAGGAAATTAAAGTGCCAGATAGCGTGTTAAGTAAATCTGTTAAAGATTTACGTTTATCACAAATCACGGGCCGTTCTAAAGACTTTTCAGCACAAGCCAAGGGAGACGATGAGTTAACAACATCTAACTCTGGTAAGCAATTAGAAGCAGACGTTGACCCAAGTGTCACAGTTAACGACAATAATTTCAAAGATTTAAAGGATTATCTAAACAATCACGTCTATCATGGTAAGACATATCAACTTAGTGATATTACGTCCAATAATGTGAAGTACGAACAAACGTATCAAGATATTCCTATTTTAAATAATAGTAAGGCCACAGTGACTTTTAATGTGAATAATAATAAAGCGACGAGCTATAAACAAACGATGATGGAAGATATTAAGCCGACAGAAGGTACAGACAAAAAACGTCAAATCATTACACCTAGAAAAGCGATAGAGGCACTGTACTTCAATCGTTATCTGAAGAAAGACGATCAAGTCATTAATGCTAGACTCGGCTATTATTCAGTCGTCAAAGAAACGAATGTCCAATTATTACAACCTAACTGGGAAGTGAAGGTTAAACATCCAGGAAAAGATAAAGTCTATACTTACTATGTGGAAGCAACAAGTAACAATCCTAAAATTATAGATCACTAAGTTGTTGAAAGGCTAGTGCTGTTAATGATGCAGCACTAGCTTTTTTAAGTGCGGCGGCAAGGGAGAGATAAGGCATAGACGTATTGATTGAAAGCTTAGTGTTGTCGTTTTTGGTTAACGTTATATCTACTTTAGTTACTTATATGCTTATGTCAAAAGCTTTTGTATTCTGTCAAACATTGTTATAATAATTAAGAAATTCATTGTGCGCGGTTATTAAAAATTAATAATTTGAGACAAGTCGATGGACAGTTACAGTTAAAATGTAAGACAAGCAATAAGTAGACTAAACTTAAACAAATGATAGTTTCTGTAGAGAAAATCATAAAGTTAGGTTAAGTGATACTGCGGTCACTGTGACAGGTGAGTTGTCGACATAGGAAAGGATGAGTCGCTTGATACGAATGAGTGTCTTAGCAAGTGGAAGTACAGGGAATGCTACTTTTGTAGAGAATGAAAAAGGTAGTTTATTAGTCGATGTTGGTTTAACAGGTAAGAAAATGGAAGACTTGTTTAGCCAAATCGATCGTAACATTCAAGATTTAAATGGTATTTTAGTGACACATGAACATATCGATCATATTAAAGGGCTAGGCGTCTTAGCACGTAAATATAAATTGCCGATTTATGCTAATGAAAAAACATGGCAAGCTATAGACAAAAAAGATAGTCGCATTCCAATGGATCAAAAATTCATCTTTAATCCATATGAAACAAAAGAAATTGCTGGATTTGATATTGAATCATTCAACGTGTCACATGATGCGATTGATCCACAGTTTTATATTTTTCATAATGATTATAAGAAATTTACCATATTAACAGATACTGGTTATGTTTCAGATCGCATGAAAGGTATGATTCGTGGCAGCGATGCTTTTATTTTTGAAAGTAATCATGATGTAGATATGTTGCGCATGTGTCGTTATCCATGGAAGACGAAACAACGTATTTTAGGAGATATGGGACATGTATCTAACGAAGATGCAGGACGTGCCATGACAGATGTTATCACAGGTAATACAAAACGTATTTATTTATCACATCTATCTCAAGATAATAATATGAAAGATTTAGCACGCATGAGTGTAGGGCAAGTATTGAACGAACATGATATTGATACTGAAAAAGAAGTGCTATTATGTGATACAGATAAAGCAGTTGCTACACCAATTTATACGTTGTAATAAGGTGAACAGCTAATTTTATTGCAGTGTGTACATTATGGCGAAAATTTTTGTTGAGATGGTGCTAAGTCCTTTAGGAATGTCGTCATTAAAATACGTCATACTTAAAAATAGGTGTTAATGATAGCTCTAAAATTAAAGAATGAATAAAGTCAGACAAGCGACCTACTAAGTGGGTCGTTTTTTTGTGGATATAGGTGTGTAAAAAGTTGTGGATAAGCTTGTGGGAAAGTCAGAAAATAATGGTAAAGTACGTCTAAAAGATGACAAAATCAAGGATATATGTAAAATAAACGTTAAGACAGACGCAAAGTTATCCACTGAACTGTCCATAGTTACCCACAAATGTGTATAAAACAATAGATAATACCCACAATATACACAGACTTATCCACAAAACCACAGGTTATACACCAAATTTTGAGTATAACTATAAGAAAAAGATCAAAAACTGTGAATTATCCTGTTATAATAAGAGGGAACAATGTTAACAAGTGTACAACCTGTGGATAACTTTATAAATAATAAACACGCTGGAGGACCAAACGCGATGAAAATTACTATCCTATCTGTGGGAAAACTAAAAGAGAAATATTGGAAACAAGCAATAGCAGAATATGAAAAACGTTTAGGCCCATATACCAAAATAGACATTATAGAAGTGCCAGATGAAAAAGCACCAGAAAATATGAGCAACAAAGAAATTGAACAAGTAAAACAAAAAGAAGGAGAGCGTCTCCTAGCAAAAATCAAACCACAAGCCATAGTGATTACATTAGAAATTAACGGCAACATGTTGTCATCAGAAGGATTAGCACAAGAACTCGAACGACGCATGACCCAAGGCCAAAGCGACTTTGTCTTCGTTATAGGCGGATCCAACGGCTTACATCAAGACGTCATCGCACGCAGCAACTACGCCCTGTCATTTAGCAAAATGACCTTCCCACACCAAATGATGAGGGTTGTGTTAATAGAGCAAGTATATAGAGCATTTAAGATTATGCGAGGAGAAACATATCATAAGTAATGCGGTTTTTTGATAGGGTTAATTTTATTTTAGAAGTTTTGGAGTAATATATTTATCAATTTTATCAAATTTACTATATGATTATTTAATATTAATTTAATGTTTAGTCTAAAAAACTATGTAATGTTTTATACATAATCTATTGACTAATTGAGTCTGGGACATTAAGTTCTAGGTTTAAGTAAAAAAGACAATTTCTATTGAAAATTGATAGAAATTGTCTTTTTCGTTATTAATTTTGAAATATACAGCTCGTTGAGCTGCTATTTTCCTTATGTTAACTGCCATTAACACAAATCCAAGTTCACGTTTAACCTTATCGATTCCTCGAACTGACATTCGAGTGAACCCCAAAATAGCCTTCGTGAATCCAAAAACAGGTTCTACGTC
>NZ_PPQR01000155.1:1214-4634 GCF_002902085.1 Staphylococcus simiae | reverse complement strand
ACATATTTTCTATATTTTTAACCTTTAAAATAAAATCATATTAAAAGGTATATTCTTATTAATTCATTTTCACGAAGTTTTCCAAACCTAATTAATTTTAGTGATAAGAACAATGTGAATAATCATAAAAGCCAGGCAAAAAAATAAACTATAGCAGCTTAAGCAGCTTACTTTTATTAATTTTATATAATATAATATAATTAGTTTATTTAATTGGAGGTATTGATATGAAAATATTTGAACTAAATTATAAATCAATATTTTTGATACTCGTTTTTATGTTAGCCATTGTGAGTTTATATGGATGTGGTAAATCTGATTTAGATGGCAAAAAGTTTAATGTAATTCAAAATAATAAACTTGATGCAACTATGGAGTTTGGTAAAGATAATGAATTGATAGTAAAATCAGCTCAGGGTAAATATAATGCTGGTCAAGAATTTAGAGGACAATATCAATTAAAAGAAGTTGATGGAAAACAATTTTTATTACTTCCTAAGATGGACAGAGAAATATTAGATATTCAAAATTTTGGATATCAAACTGTTGAGATTGATAACTTAAATAGTAAAGATAAAAAAGATTGGTATGTATATCAGTTGGAAGAAAAGGATAATAAATTTTTTATGTATGATTTAACTATTAAAGAGGGAAAGGCAGATAAGTTTAAAGATGTTGATGATTTAAATATGTTAGAAATACAAAAAGACCATAAAGTTAATTCAATACTAGAACCGAAAACCGAATAATCCTTCAGTATAATAAGTTTTTAAATTAAGTCTAAATTTATAAAATTTTCTGATATTTAACTTGACAATTCAACGAATACAATAACTATCAATTATTAAAAAAATTTCCAATGATGATCATGAGTTTTATGAACTAATAAAAGCTTTAAACTTAAATTTTTCAGAAGACAGATCATATGAGCCTTTTATTAGATATGTAAATGCCAAACTCTTAAAAGTGATGTTTTCTAAAAAAAGACAAAGCCTACATATTTAAAGGAGTTGTATAGTTAGTATGAAAGAGCTATATATAGTTTCACTTTTAAGAGGTTTTACTATTGGGTTTTATGCTCCGATTTGGATTATATATTTGTATAATTCTGGATATAACCTTTTTTTGTTAGGAGTAATAGGAACTGTTTTTGAAATAATGAAATTCATATTTGAGGTGCCTTCCGGTGAGATTGCTGATAAAATTGGAATTAAATTCAATTTAATAACTTCTTTCGTATGTCTCTCAATAACTTGGATTTTATTTCCACTTTCCTCTAATGTACTGATACTAATAATATTATTACTAACTTGGGCTTTGTCTGAGACGTTATTCTCAGAAACATTTGAATCGTGGATCAGTCAATCAGTAAAACAAAGTGACTTTTCAAAGGTTCTTTTCAATAATACTAAAATATTTATTTTATTCATCATTATAATTTCTCCTTTATTAAGTTTTTTTTATAAAGCGAATGAATTCTTACCGTTTGTATTAGCTGGAATCTGCTCATCAATTTTAACAATATATTTAAGCGCTTTTGTAAAGATTAGTAAAAATGAACAACGTTTAACTGAAGATAGTAAAATCTCTCTAATTGATATCATTAAAGATTCAAGCATTACAATGTTAAAAAAATAAAAGAACGCTAAACATAATGAGCTGACCCCAATTAGTGGGAATAAAATAAAAACACTTCCGTTGAATTCGTGTAAAATGAATCTAAACGGAGGTGTTTTCCTATGAAAAGAGTATCTTATTCACTAGAAACTAAAAATAAAGTTATTGAAATGAAGACAGCTGGATATACCACAAAAGAAATTATGGAGACTTTAAATATTAGAAATAGAACACAGGTCGATAAATGGTGGCGTTGGTATCGAAATGGAGAAAGTTATAGATTTTCTCAACAAGTAGGAAAACAGTACAGTTATGGCAAGGGTATTGAAGAATTAAGTGAATTTGAAAAACTAAAATTAGAGCTTAAAAGAAAAGATGTTGAATTGAACATTTTAAAAAAGTACAAAGAATTGGAAAGGAAGTGGTTCCAGCAGTAGTTATAGAATTAGTAAAAGAATTGAAGGATAAGTATTCAATCAAAATGATACTTGAGGTTTTAAACATACCCACATCGACATATTATCGATGGAAAATAAATCAAACTAAAATAGACTATACTACTGAAAAAGTTATTGAATTATGCGAAGAGAACAATTTCACCTACGGTTATCGTAAGATTACAGCGCTAATTAATCAATCATCTTCTGTACCTGTTAATCATAAACGAATTCAGAGAATTATGCAGGAGAACAATTTGAATTGTCGAGTTAGACCTAAAAAGTCTAAAAAATCTGGTCCTTCTTATTATAAAACAGATAATTTATTACAAAGACAATTTCAAGCTGAACAACCTATGGAAGTATTAACAACAGACATTACTTATCTACCGTTCGGTAATTCGATGTTATATTTATCTTCAATTATGGAATCTTTACAACGGAGAGATTGTGGCGTATAAAATAGGAACTAAGCAGGATCAAAATTTAGTTAATGAAACATTAAATCAACTAGATCTACCTGAGGGTTGTATACTACATAGCGATCAAGGAAGTGTATATACATCGTATTCTTACTATCACTTATGCGAAGAAAAGGCATTATCAGAAGCATGTTCCGTAAGGGAACACCTGCTGACAATGCCCCGATAGAAAGTTTCCATTCCTCGCTAAAGTGTGAAACCTTTTATCTCAACAATGAGCTTAGTAGCTCTAATAACATTGTAATTGATATTGTGGAAAAATTCATTGATTATTATAATAAATTTAGAATTCAACAAAAACTAGGCTACTTTTCTCCTATAGATTTTAGAAAATTAGCAGCCTAGAATATAGTGTTTTTATTAAGTTCCCGTTTTAAGGGTTCAGTGCCTTAATATATTTGTATAATTTTTTTCCAACTATTTGAAAGTATTACAGCAATACTCATTACTATTAAAGTAATTACGTATTGAGAAGCAATATAACCTTGATGAATATGAATATAGAAGAGTGCTCCTAACATTACTACGATAATTCCCACAGAAACATAATTAGTAAGAACTCCTAAGACTAGTAATATTCCTCCGATAAATTCAAATAATCCTAATAAGATACCAAAGAATGCGGGGAATCCTAATTTTGTCATCATAGCCATTGGTTCACCAAAACCACTAAAAACCATCTGGCTACCATAAGCTATAAATGTTATTCCCAACATAACTCTAATCAAAAGCATTGCAATTCTCATTTTTATTATCTCCTTTAAATGTTAAATTAAAAAATTAAATTTTACTCTTGTTTAGTATATTAGATTCGTCCCCAATTCAACTAATTGTAGTTAAATTGAGGACAATCGATAATCCAATATTACCTAATAATCTAATTT
>NZ_PPQR01000155.1:0-1204 GCF_002902085.1 Staphylococcus simiae | reverse complement strand
CCTCATTTTACAATTTATGACAATAACAATGGAATACAATAAAATAACAGAATGATAATGTTAACTAATAATAGTAATAAATGAATATCATTTTTAGTTTTAAAATATAAGAATAATAATAAAAACATGACAATTATAATAATGACTGCACCTGGTAAGAACCATAAAACTGTTGCGGTATACCATATTATAGGTAAAGCCATAACTAAGAATGAAATAATAGTAGCAACGATTGCAATTATTTTATTTTTATCTTTCATTATTTTAAACACCTCCTTTTATTCGATATATTATTGATTATTTTCAAGTTCATTATTCATAATAGCAGAAACTTTTTCATTGTATTCATGCTGATTGATTTCGCCGTTGTCTTTCTGAATGCTCAATTGATTAACTTGTTTTTGATGTTCTCGTGACATTCCGTTTATTGAAAAATCCAATGCAGGTAAATTATTTAAATCAACTTTTTTATCGTTATTTTTGTTGGGTGTTTTACTAGGGTACATAGGACTGTTTTCTTGAATTTTTTCATATTCTTGACTTTGTTTATCGGTCATATCATTAAATTTACTTGTAATATTTCCAGAAATTTTATCAACGGTAGCAGCCCAGTTGATCGGATAACCAGCACCATCAGCAACTAAGTATTCAACAAGATATTGATTTTCATTACTTCTTTGTAAATTGGTTTTAAATTCTTTTACTTGTGCCTCAGTAGCACCATTATTAATATAATCATCATGAACAATGACTTCTGCTTGTTTTGGGCTAATTATACTTTGCGGATTTGTATAGTTTGATTTCTTTTGATTATTAGACTTATCTACATGTTCATTATTATCTTTTTTTGTTTGTTTTTTAGTTTCTGACTCTTTATTTTTCGTCTTTTTCTCATGACCAGTTTTCTTATCATCATTCTTATCCGTATTATTTTCGTGTTGCCCACATGCTGTTAGTAATAATGCTGACGATAGTAAAGATACGCCTAATAATTTGAATTTCATTTTGTTATTCTCCTTTGTTTATATTTGTTTATATTCAAATACCGTCAACGGTTCAACTCCATAATGTAATCGCTACATCGAGCATTCAAGCCATATTTTTATTTAAAATGTTCTATTGTGTTTAAAACAAATTGTTGTATTAATTCAAATTATTTTACTAACTTATACAGGTTATATATACCTGTCTCTTATACACATCT
>NZ_PPQR01000154.1:2360-3642 GCF_002902085.1 Staphylococcus simiae | reverse complement strand
TCATTTAATATTAGAGGTTCTGCTATTTTAATAGCTAGAACCTCTTATGCATTTTATTACATAGTAATGAAATGTATTCCTCTACCTCTGCTATTTTAATAGCTAGAACCTCTTATGCATTTTATTACATAGTAATGAAATGTATTCCTCTACTCTGCTATTTTAATAGCTAGAACCATTTATATGACTAGGACATACAGCTGAGACAAAAGGGAGCAATCATAAATTTTTGCGATTGGCAGTAACTATCACTATTATAAAAAAAGAGTTAAGTCATCAACCACTATACTAATGATAGTAGGATGTACTTAACTCTTTTTTAATATATTAAACTGTCATGTGTTCTTTAATATAAGTTACAAAAACGTCTACATCACCTGATTTAAAATCATACATTGGAACATTACCAATATTAAATTTAAAATTTAACGTTTGACCATCGTAATTGATTGCTTCTATCTCATTATAACTAATGCTTCTATAATAGAATTGACCGTTCATATCAACATTCATAATCAATCTCTCATTTGTCGCAATAAAAGCGCCCTCAAATTGTGACTGTCCTTGTACATTATATTCGATAGTTCCTAAAACAGTTGGACCTTTCTTCTCTGTTGGAAATAAATCTTTAGGATTTACATTATCTAAAATCATTGTTGTCCTCCTTTTATAAACTAGATTCCACCATAAAATAAGTTGAAAAATCACCTTAATACCTTGTAATCAACTTATTATTTATTATTGCTTAAAAAGTACTATTGTCAACTCATTACTTGGCGAAATCACTAATGATTATATTTTATTCCCTTTTCTAGAAAGTTATAACATGCTTCAATAACCTTATTGATTTTAGACCTTTTTTCTTTCGTGATTTGAATAGCTACACACCTTTCATCATGACTTATTCTTGTTTTACTTACTAACTTTTTCTCTATTAATTTCTTAATGATTGGACTAACTGTCATAAACTGATGATGTTGTTCGTATTGTAGCTCTTTAATCGTTAATCTATGATCATGCAAGGATAATATTCCAAGTACATAAATTTCTTCAATAGATAAATCACATAAAGCTAAATATTGAGTCAGTTTCTTGATTATTTGTTGGCTCTGAATTAAATATTTAACACTATCAGTTTCAGTTATGAAAAAATAATGCTTAAAATGATGTGCTAAATAGTCGTCTATTTCTGTAAGTACACATTCAATTCTATTTAGTTGTGAACTGGAAAGTATAATATTTAACTTACGTTGATCATTTATATCTTTAATTTTAGTTAATA
>NZ_PPQR01000154.1:0-2349 GCF_002902085.1 Staphylococcus simiae | reverse complement strand
CATTTAGCATTTGTAACAATGAGACTTTTGAATTGATATAACCACTATTAAGGATATAATCTATCGTCGATATATGAATCTTTTGATATTGATAATTTAACAGTAATTTTAAAATTTTAACTTGATTTAATGTGATATGAAATGAGTATTTTAACATATCATCTATCACTTTTAACATCATAATATGAGCTACAACAACTTTAATGCGAGAATAAATCATTATAAATCACACCTCTTTAAATCACGCTTAGATTTTAAGATGGTATTTTACATGAATAATGCTATATCCAGGGATTACTATGGTACTGTCATTAATATATTTATCAACATAATGTGCTTGCCAACATTGTGGTTGGTTTATAATTGCATTAATCATAGCACTATTCTGATTATGTACGAATGGTACATATGGATTAAATACTATTTGTGTCATATTAGCGTGATGAATTTTTTCCAGACCAATATACTTAAATTGTATATAGTCAATATCGCTACTGTACATTGTTATCGGTAAACATATGACACACTGTAGTTCATGCTTAAATCGAGTGACTATCATTGTGTCATTTTTAAATATGACATTTCCTCTTAATTGATTAAACTTTGTAATAATAAATTGCATTATAGTATGTGGTGATAATTGTGATTTAACCACTGTTTGGTTAGTATTGGGTGCCACTATTTTAAACCCACTCAATTTTTGACAATATTTCATAATTGATGACATATGTACCATGATGTCATCTGTCACTTTATTTTCCGTCATTAGCGCAAATGATGACACATCTAAGATAACCTTGGAAATTGTCCCTTTAAATTGCTCTATATTATCCACCTTTAGAATAAATTGATTAATATCCTCATAAAATTGTTGCGGATGGTCGTTACTGCTATCCCAATCAGTCATTTGATATATCACTTCATAACATTCTATATAGTTATTTATCATTCTCTTTAATTTGTTAATAGCTGTATGTGTTAAACGCTCTACTAAAAAAGATATCGTTAAGCCCCTATTTTCAAATGTTGAATTAAATATTGCTATCATTATTTTTTCAAGTTTATGTCTTTCCTTAGAAGTCAATATACCTTCATATCGATGCTGAATTTTAAAGATGATATTACTGCGTAGATAAGTTATTTTATCTATCAATTGACATAGATCTTGATTTTCATCTATTAGCTCTAAGTTAATTATAATATGCACTTTGTCCTTATTTATCTTTAGTTGCTGATTAATCATATTAATAATATGACTATCAAGCCAATACCATTGGTCATGGTCAATTAAAATTTTCGGATAATTATAATCCAGGTGAACTTTACTATTATTATTAGAGACATCAATTTCTTTAATTAAGTGCTTGGATTCATTATCTTCTTCTAGTAACTTCAAAATATTATTGTTAATATCAATTATTTGGAATTTGTCCTCAGAATAAGATGAAGGCTGATGTCTCTTCCTTATTAATTTAGGTGTTGCTCCATATGTTTCTTTAAATAAGTGGATGAATCTAGAATAATGATTAAAACCATGATTACTTGCTATTTTTTCAATAGGTGCTGTTGAAGTTAAGATGTCAATTAAACAATAATTCAAACGTATTTGATTGACATACTGATTAAAATTATTATATGGAGAATGCTTAAACATTTCAGTTAATGATTTACTTGACATACTAATGTGACTAAGAAGATCCTTTTTATTAATTTTTTTATGATGATGAGTGGTTAAATAACTATGCACTTCTTCAGCTACAAAAGACTTATTAGATACATGTAATTGTAAATTTGCCAACTCTATACATAGATAAGTTAACAGCTTGTCATTCGATACTTCAATACTATTACCAATATAATGATTGCTAATAAGATAATTTATTAATGTCTTAATCACTTTTCTGTCTTTATGTGAGATGAGTTGTCCTGTCATATCATATGACATCATGTTAAATTTCAAAAAGAATTGCATATCAATATCTAAAATACAACAAATGGCATTATTAGAACTTTTAATTTGATATAAATCATTAACTGTCACAAGTGCAATATCATATCTTTTTACGTTATATTTTTGTAGATTGATGACGATGTCACCATTGCCTTGTAACCAGTATATTAATTTTATATTCGTAACTTTCGTACTTCCTATATTCATATTTTTAAAAATATGTAGTGAAAAATTCTCTGTCATCTTATATCCTCACATAACATCGTGTTTTGATTTACTCCCCAATTTCTATTTATAAATCAATTCCAACATCTATTCTTCACTAACAATTATAAAAATCCATTTAAAAAAGCAGTAACAATACAAGATGCTATTATATCAAATAATTTAATTATTTA
>NZ_PPQR01000153.1:2407-4478 GCF_002902085.1 Staphylococcus simiae | reverse complement strand
TGACCTTGCGGCACTTTTTCGCCACCGAACTCAATGATTTCATCTACTGGTGGTGTTGTAATTTCTTCTGTTGGTTGTCCTTCGCCAACTTTTTCACCAGTGATTGGGTTCACTGTAATTGGTGTTGTGATTGTTTTCTCACCTGGACGTCCTTCTTGTTTCACTCGCTCTTCACCAGGGTTTAAATCTGGATTGAATTCACGTTTTGTTTCAAATGGTACTTCTTCTGTTCTTGTTTCTGTTTTGTTTTCAACTTTAGGCGTTAATTCAAACGTTGACTCAGCTAAGTCTGTTCTCATCCAACCATTTGCATGAGTTCCTTGTCCTGCATTTCCCCCAACTGTTCCTAAACGTTGACTAGAAGTAATCAAGAAGTTGTATGTGTCATCTTTAGATAATCCTAAATCTGAAATACTAGCTTCCCATACTTTATTAGCGTATTCGGCTCTTATTTTGCCAGTAGCCGCATTATATTTTAATTTGACATTGTTTAATAACTGTCCATGGAATTTTTTATCAGTCGTATCTGTAGCGTTATCTGCATAAGCAAATGAATTGTCTGCTTTTCCTTTGTTTGGAATATTTTGCCCTACTTGTGAAGTAGTACCATCAGATCCATTTTTCACAAATGTAGCGTAACCTCTAAATCCTTGTCCTGCTTGTTTTTCTGCTTTATCCATTGGATCATTACTATTAAATCCTGTATCTATTCTAAATCCTGCAGAATTTTCTATTCCTTTCGGACCTAAAATACCACCTTTTTGCATATAATCATTTCCATTACCTTTTGTAAAAAGTAAGCCCCAGCCATCTGCACCTGTTGTAACAGATTGGTGATTATTTGCAACTCTAATATTGAATTCAAAATCTTTATCAAAACTAATTGGTGATTTTAATTGTATAGCTCCTTTTAGCCCATATGTCCCATCACCTACGTTATTGAAACGTGTTACTTCTGGAGAGTCTAAGTCATTTGGCCTATTTTGAATATCAACACTACCATAATTATTAAATTTATCTTTACCTCTCAAAGTTACAGGTGGAATCTCAGCTACATTTCTCGTATTACTTGATGGTACACTAGGTGTATTATCTACTGAACGAGTTGATCTAACTCTAACATTGAGTCCTTCTGGTTTTTTCGCATTTACAGTTTCTGCAACTCTAGGTGTTACTGTATTTGTACTTTCAACATTTGCTTTCTTCTCTGCTTGTTTTACAGCTGTATTTTTATTGAGTGTTGGTTTATTTACTTTTGTACTATTTGATGTTGCTTTTTCTTTTTCTACATTTGATTTTTCTACTTGTGCTGCTTGTTTTACTTTTGCACTTTCAACGGTTGAGGATTTTTCTGTTTTTTCAATATTTTTATTTTCTAGTTGTGCTGCTTTGTCTTCTTTTGCACTTTCAGCTTTTGAATCTGCTTCTAATTCTTTCGCATTTGTGCTATCTGGTTGTGTCGCTTTTTCCTCTTTTACTTCCTCAGCAGTTGAATCTGTAGCAGCTTCTTTCACATTTGTATTTTCTGGTTGTACTGCTTTCTCTACTTTATTATCTTCAGTATTTGGAGTTTCTACATTCTTTTCTAATGTATCTTGTGTCCCTTCTGAAGTATTTCGTACCTCATTTTCACTTGACTTAACGTCTTGTAATTTAGAGTTTGAATCTACTGACTTTATGTTCGAATTACTTTCTGCTGTAACATTTTCTGGTTGATTATTAGCGTCATTTTCTGCTGCTTGCGCATCATTTTGAATACCTAAGTACATCAATGAGCTAATCAATATTGATGCAGTACCAACGGTGAATTTTCTTATTGAATATTTATTCAATTTGTTTGAAATAAAATCAACCCGTTTATTAATAGGTCCGCTTTTCTTTTTCATAAAATTCTCCTTTTCTATTTTTTTATCTTCAATATATATTGAAGTTATATGTAATTTTACATTTAACTATAATTGACCTCAACACAATATATCATTTATACTTTTAAAAAAATATTATACATTAAATAAAGATAAATTATTTAAAATTTATGTACTTTGTTTATAAGATTAATGAAAATTTCATT
>NZ_PPQR01000153.1:1194-2395 GCF_002902085.1 Staphylococcus simiae | reverse complement strand
ATTCATTGCTTAATCCCTATTTAAAAATTTCAATAAAAAAAAAAAAAACAGAAGCTCAGTAAACTGCTGAACTCCTGGTTTTATCTTAAAAATTATTCGTTTTTTATTTTAAAAATACAATTGAAAATTTGCTTTAATAAGTGGTTTATCTCTCTCTGTTGATTATCGGTTACATTTATGATTACATTTCTTCCATCTTCTGGGTCTCTACTTTTCTCTAGAAAACCTCTTTTGGATAAAAATTTAACACTTTTCACAATTCTAGATTGATCTATACCTATGTAATTAATAATATCAGTCATAAAATACATCTTTTGCTCATTTTGATATTCATTCAAATAAATTAACACTAAATAATTATCCAAAGTAAGATTAAATTCTTTTTTTAAAATTTTTCGAATTTTAAAAGTAGCTAAAATATTCTTTAATAATTTTATATTGCTTTTCACTTGTATATCATCGTTCACAAAATCATCCTCATTTACTTTTTCTTAATATAGTAACATCAATAAAATAAAGCGCAACTTAAAATTATGAAGAAATTAATTTATTTAGCGTAATATTTAATTTTAATGAATTTATTAATGAATATTTTTACGTTAAATAGAGACTTCATGGATGCTTTTCAGTTCTTACAACGAATGATGTTTTCATTAATTTTTTAAAAGAAATTCTATATATTTTTTTATTATTAAATAAATATATAAATAAATTGGTTAACATCTCTTCTCAAATAGTGAAACATATATTAATTTTTAAATAAAAAGAATTGTAAAATGATACTTGATAGGAGAAGTAAGATGAGGTTAGATGAAGATACTCTAAATAAAGTTAACAGATTTATAGATATTGAATCTTATATTTATTATTTAACAAGAGAATTAAAACAGAAAAGTGAATTTTCTTTAAAAGAATTACTCATTTTAGCATATATATTCTACAAAGGTGAAAATAATATTTCACTTAAAGAAATTATCAGTGACATTCTATGTAAGCAGTCAGAAATAGTTCAAATTATAAAATCATTAGCAAAAAAAGAGTACATAGAAAAATCTAGAAATACTAGTGATGAGCGTCGTATATACATTTCTGTTAATTCTATACAGCAGGAATTGATTTCTAATAAAATCAAATTTCTAGATAATATTATCTTCAAATTCAATTTAAAAAATAACTATTCTAGTAAAAGCTGGGTTCCAAA
>NZ_PPQR01000153.1:844-1184 GCF_002902085.1 Staphylococcus simiae | reverse complement strand
AGATGTGTATAAGAGACAGATATATACATTTACTGTATCTAAAAGACTATTTAAAAAATCAGTTTAAATTAACCTTTTTAGACTTTACTCTTTTATCAAGAGTTTTATCAAAAGATAAAGATGCGCTAACACTTAAAGATTTAATTGATTCTATTCGTTTTATGTATCCTCAAGTTGTCCGTGCTATTAATAAATTAAATGAAAAAGATTTGTTAACTAAGGAACGTTTTCTAGCAGATGAGAGAATTGTATTAGTGAGGACAAATAAGAAGCAGTTAGATTTTGCAATAAATATCATCAAAGACATATCTAAAATATTAAATAAAAAAAGTTTCTGTTT
>NZ_PPQR01000153.1:0-824 GCF_002902085.1 Staphylococcus simiae | reverse complement strand
ATATTTACTGTATCTAAACTCATCGTATAATTTTACATATCAAATAACTGATTGATATTCAACAAAATCATTTCTAGCTATATTACACTATCTAAGTATTAAGCTACTCTTAAAAGACAAAATAATCATTAGTATATTTCCATAATTAGAATATATGAAGATGAAATTAATCATATATTTAATAGTAACTAATTCAATATTGTATTGGAGAGTATATTTATATCAAACTATGTATGCCTTCTTATTAAGTGTCTTTATTAATCGCTTATATATGAATAAAGCATACATCATATATACTATAAATTTACATATTTTCCATTTACTTATACACCAATTCCCCACTACTCACAATAGTGGGAGATTTTTGTTTGCGGCCTAATGTCACCAACTTTATATTATACTTACTTAGCTACGCAGTATATTTACTGTATTATATCTACTAATGAATGATATTGTGATGTACACAAAAAAACTACTCTAATTTTTAATCAAACGATATTTCTAATACATTTCTTCTTTGTAATAACCACAAATAATCCTCAGATTAATTAACATTTCTATATATTTTTTAAAATACATCCCTTTCTTTTAATAACTGAATATAAATTCCACTTTATTAAATTGATTTAAAATATGAATTTATTGTTATTCAAGAAAATAAATAATGCTTAATTATTAGTTAGCCATTTAATAAACTAACAAAAATTTGTGTGAATTGTAAATTATATTATAAAGATTGATGTAGTGAACTATTGCACTTAAATTAAATTTAAATATATAAAATTTGTGAAATTTTATTTTAAAAATATTTTTTAATTTAACGT
>NZ_PPQR01000152.1 GCF_002902085.1 Staphylococcus simiae | reverse complement strand
ACTATATGCACCTGAAAATAAAAAAGAAGTTAAACAACAAATTGCTGCTTAACTTCTATAAAAAATTTATACATCAGTCCAATTTGACAGAGAGCCTTTCTTTTATAGTAATGATGATTTTAAATACTATACCACAATAAAATGGTATTATTACACAACAGATATTGAATTCGTATGACATATCGCTTAAGTTTAATATAAAAAATCAACAAAAAATGATCTGAATTAAAGCATATAACATTAGATAACATTGCATTTGAATTTAGATATTAAATACAGGAGATAATATCGCTATAAAAAATACCTTATAGTTATTAACTTTGTAATTTCACAAAGTTAGCCTTTATTTCAATATGGTTGTAATATAAAATAGTAAAGACAAATAATATTTATGATGTAATAGAGGTGTTCTGGGTGTTTAAATTTTTTAA
>NZ_PPQR01000151.1 GCF_002902085.1 Staphylococcus simiae | reverse complement strand
CCAGGGTTTAAGTTTGGATTGAATTCGCGTTTTGTTTCAAATGGTACTTCTTCTGTTCTTGTTTCTGGCGTACCTGTTTTTGGTCCGTGTTTTGTCACATCGTCAACTGGTGGTGTTACCACTTCACCTGTTTCTGGATTTTTAACACCTGGTTTACCTGGATGTTCTTCTGTTGAATCTGTTGGTAAGTTTGGATCGAACTCATCTTTGTGATCTTGCGGTACTTTTTCGCCACCGAACTCAATAATCTTATCTACTGGTTGTTTAGTGATTTCTTCTGTTGGTTGTCCTTCACCAATTTTTTCTCCTGTG
>NZ_PPQR01000150.1 GCF_002902085.1 Staphylococcus simiae | reverse complement strand
ATATAATTGATGGAGATTATGTCATTGAAAAGGCTAATTCAAGTAATGAGTTTAAGTTAAACGAAATATATATGTATAATAAGGAATATTTTAATTTTATAACTGTTGCAAGATTATCCCCAGAAAAAAATCAAATAAATTTAATCATGGCTTTTAAACAACTAATAAATAGTAATAAGCAATGCAGACTTTATATTTTAGGTGAAGGTCCATTGTATGAAAACTTGCATAAATTAATTAAAAATCTTGGATTAGAAAATCATGTATTTTTGCTAGGATTTATATCTAATCCCTATGTTTTTATGAAACAATGTGATTGCTTTATACTACCTTCAAACTATGAAGGACAAGGGATTTCAATTTTAGAAGCTAAGATTTTAAACAAACCTATCATAGGAACAAATGTTACAGGAATAAAGTCAGTTATCACATCAGATTCAGGAATATTAGTAGAAAACAATATTCCAAGTATAGTTGAAGGAATGAACTCCTATATTGAAGGTAATGTACCCTGTAAAAAATTTGAATACGAAAAATATAATAATGAAATTATGGAAAAATTGGAAAAATTAATTCTATAAACAAGAATGCTAAAATTAGGAGATAATGAAATGAATTTAAGAAAAGTTTTTCGAGAAAAAGTATCTATAGAAAAAAGACAAAAATTAAAGGACATTTTAAGATATAAAGGTGAAGGAAATAGTGAATATCAAAAATATAATAAGCCATATATACAAGGATTCTTAGATGGTCAACAAAAGGAAATAGTAGAAAATCAAATAATAATTGAAAGTTTACATGGTAAAGATATTAATGGCCACTTATTTAGTTTAGCAAATAAATTAAATAATATAAATAATTATAATACTTTTATTGTAACTAAAGCTAAAGCTAAGGCTAAAAAACTTTTAAGTAAATATGAGATAAATAATATCAAAATAGTTCAACATATGTCTTACGAATACGGTCTATTATTAGCAACATCAGAAATTTTAATTAATGATAATACATTCTACCCATTTTTCTCTAAAAGGAAAGAACAAAAATATTATAACTTATGGCATGGTACCCCATTAAAAACTTTAGGTAAAGACATTGAAGGAGAATTTTTAAATTTTGGTAATGTAGCAAGGAACTTTATGATGGCAGATAGATTATACTTTTCTAATGAGTATACAGCTGATAAATTATTAAAAAGTTTAGACTTAAATGATGTATTAAAAAATAATGTATATATAGCT
>NZ_PPQR01000149.1 GCF_002902085.1 Staphylococcus simiae | reverse complement strand
TTATTAAAGATATATTAAGATTAGCGAATACTTTTAAAAGGTAAAAAGAATCATAAATTATTAGGGTTAATTTTATAAACAAAACATAAATAGTATTAAAAATTTATATCTAACAAACATTTTATGTAAAATTTTATTTTTGATTATCTATTAATGTTGTGTTAAATTTATATTAAAATAAATAAGTTAAATATTATAGGGAATGATTTTTAAATTAGTTATTATATAAGGAAGAGGTAAAATTATGGCAGATTCAGTTTTGCATGTGCTCACGAATAATGAGTATGCTACAACACGTTGCCAAGATGGTATTGTGATATTTTGGCCAATTGATAACGAAATGCATTTACAAAAATATCGTAAAAGTACTACGGTTACTGACGACATCTTTATTATTAATCATTTAGATGTTTATAGTATTAGTAAAAATAGTAAAACAATCATGTTTTATATAAGTAGTGACTGGTTTACAGAGCTTGGTTTTTCCTTTTTTAATTATCACTATACTGCTAATTTAATTAAATCTTCCTATAAACTTAAATGCTTATTACTCACTTTAATTTATCGTTCCTTGGAAAAGAAACCGTTAAATGATGAAGATATTGCTAAAATAAAAAGCATTGTGACTATTATTGCTACTGAAGCAACGATGGATAAAGAGACTGCTCAAAATCAATACAATTATGCCTATTATGGTGACCTTAAAGAGGAATTAGGTTATATTTATGATCATGTTCATGAAAGATTAACTCTACAAGAAGTTGCGGACGAATTATTTGTTTCTAAATCAAATTTGTCATCACAGTTCCGATTGATGATGGGTATGGGGTTTAAGAATTATGTAGATACTTTGAAAATTGGAGAATCTATAGAAATATTATTAACTACTGATCATACTATAAGTTATATTAGTGGATACCTTGGTTTTAGTAACAGTTCTACATATGCTAAGATGTTTAAAAACTATATAGGAGTAACACCAAATGATTATCGTAAATTATCGAAATTTAACAAAAAAAGTGGTTTACAAGTAGAACGATTAACAGAACCACAGACAACAGAATTAAAGAAAGACATTTTATTTTATATTAATCATTATAAAAACCGTTTAACGGATGTCATACATATTGATGTAGAAGATTTAGATACAGCTAAACCATTTCAAACTGTTATTCAAGTTAATACTATAACTGAAATGAAATTAGTCTTTTTAGAAGGTATTTTCAAAAGGTATATTACTGCTGAAAGTCAAGTCATATTTTTAATTATGCCATCAATTATTGATAGTCAAAATACATTTACTGATGAACAAAGAAATGAAATTGTTAGGACAATTATACAAAATGGCTTGAATGTTGCATTTAATATAGAAGAAATTGACAACATTCATTATATAGAGCAGTTATTTTTAACTATTATTGAGCAAAAGGGTCATTTAAACAGTAAAAAATATAACGAATATGAGATTCATTTTATTTTTTGATTTAGAGCAAATGGAAATAAGAAGTATCTATCGAACAATTTTAAAAATACAAAATTTACGTATCAATTATAAATTAGGATTAAATATTAGC
>NZ_PPQR01000148.1 GCF_002902085.1 Staphylococcus simiae | reverse complement strand
ACAGCTACCCAAAGCATATCGTCGTTAGTAACGTCCTTCATCGGCTTCTAGTGCCAAGGCATCCACCGTGCGCCCTTAATAACTTAATCTATGTTTCCGTTAGGAAACGCGTTATTAATCTTGTGAGTGTTCTTTCGAACACTAGCGATTATTTCTTATGAATTCAAGCTTATTTAAAACTCTTTATTCACTCGGTTTTGC
>NZ_PPQR01000147.1 GCF_002902085.1 Staphylococcus simiae | reverse complement strand
TGTTTATTAAAAATTTGCAATCAAAGAATTTTAAAACTAAACATAATTTAAGTATAAAAAATTCCGTGAAACTTATTATGTATTAATATTTTTTAAAGTATTCAAAAACTTGCAATTTGGTATTTAATTATATAATTAAATAATTGATTGATGAACCACAGAACAATAAATATTTGATAGTTAAATTAATGAATTTGTTAGTAACTGTCTGAATGATAAATGGTAATAAATTAGCAAATTAAAATGGCTCTCTGTCAAATTGGACTGATGTATAAATTTTTTATAGAAGTTAGGCAGCAATTTGTTGTTTAACTTCTTTTTTATTTTCAGGTGCATATAGTTTTGAACATAAAAGAATTCTGTTGCGCAAATGATTGTAATTTCCATAACCAAAAGATGTACGTTTAATAAGTTTAATTTTATTATTAATGCCTTCAATAGGACCGTTGGTCAAATTGATATAATTGAAAGTATGTTCGATGAAGCAAGCATGTTTTTTCAATGTTTTAATGGCTGTTTTTAATGATGGATGCAAGTCTGAAAGTTTCAACTGTTCTATGGTTTGTTTAAATGAGTCGAATTGGCTATGTTTCAAGTCACGTCTTAAATTATTAATCACTTCATATGTCTCTTTAAGGGTATCATCTTGGTATAACAAGTATGTCACGATGCCTTTTTGCGTCTTCCATTCTTTAAACAAAGGTACCTTATTATATTCATACAATTCTAAGTCTTCGGTTGGTTTAAGTA
>NZ_PPQR01000146.1 GCF_002902085.1 Staphylococcus simiae | reverse complement strand
AAGAGTTTTAAATAAGCTTGAATTCATAAGAAATAATCGCTAGTGTTCGAAAGAACACTCACAAGATTAATAACGCGTTTCAAATTTATTTTGTTTAAGACAACGTTTAATGTTGGATTAGCAAAATGGTGGAAACATAGATTAAGTTATTAAGGGCGCACGGTGGATGCCTTGGCACTAGAAGCCGATGAAGGACGTTACTAACGACG